>DASSQM010000078.1:0-10885 GCA_035702465.1 Anaeromyxobacter sp.
CCGAGTACCTCGCGAGCGCGGGGCTCGAGATCGTGCCCGTGCCGGTCTACTACCCCGAGGCGAAGGAGATCCTGGGCAGGCCCGTGTACCGGAAGCTGGCGGACGTGCCGGGCGAGATCGACGTCGTCGACGTGTTCCGGCGGCCGAGCGACGTGCCGAAGCACCTCGAGGACCTCCTGGCGAAGCGGCCGCGCGCGGTCTGGATGCAGCTCGGCATCCGCAACGACGCGGTCGCCGAGGCCCTCGCGCGCGAGGGGATCCTCGTGGTGCAGGACCGCTGCCTGATGGTGGAGTGGCGGCGCTTCGGGCGGCGCGACTGAGCCGCGGCCGCGAGGGGCCACGTCAGCCCGTCTGCCCGCTCGCCCGCAGCCTCGCCTCGTACCGGTCCACGAGCGAGCGCCAGCGGTCGAACGCCGTCGTCGCCGCCCGATCGAGCTCGCGCGAGCGCCCGACGGAGGCTTCCTCGGCGCGCGCCAGGTCCGCGGCGCGCCGATCGAGCGAGGCGGCGTCGTACTTGGTCGCGGCCGGGATCTGCGCCTCGCGCAGGGCCGCGAGCTTCGCGCGCTCCACGTCCCACTCGGCGCGGGCCACCCGCGCCTGGTACGCGTCGACGCCCGACTGGCGCGCCGCGACGAGCCTCCGCGCATACTCGAGCCGCGCGTCGGCGGCCTGGGCGCGGAGCGCGGCCGCGGCGACGAGCTCCTGCGCCCGCCCCGCGGCGCGCCCGTCGCCCGCCTCCTGCGCGGTGCGGAGCTGCGCCTCCCCGCGCTGCCGGTCCGCGTCCGCCTGCGTGCGGTCGGCGCGGGCGTACCACTCCTCGTGCCGCGCGTCCTGCAGGCGGAGGCGGGCGCGATCGAGCGCGTCGCGCGCGGCGTCGAGGTCGGACCGCGCCGACTGGAGGGCGCCCATCTGCTCGGGCGAGAGCCTGCCGAGGTCGGCGGCGGAGACGGTGGTCGGCGGGTGCGCGGCGCGCTGCGGCGACGTGCAGCCGAGCGCGGCTGCGGCGCAGAGCGCGAAGGCGGCGAGCGGGCGCATGGAATTCTCCCTCGGGGGGATCCCCGAGCAAACCTAATCCTCGCCCGCAAGCCCCGTGGGCCGCGGCTACTCGTTGGGCTCGTCGGCCGGCTCCTCGGACCCGGCCTTGCCCTCTTCGCCGCGCTTCCGCAGGCCGGCGGCGTCGAGCGCCGCGGCGACGCCCGCGGGCTTGCGCTCGTCCGGGAGCGGGTTCTTCGGGGCCGCCACGGCGGCGACCTCGCCGCCGAGAGACTTCACCTGGGCGAGGAGCTCCACCGAGGCGCGCACCGCCGGCTCGTCCTTCACCGTGAACGCGCCGGCGAGGCGCACGCGGAGCGGCGCGCCGGTCGCCGCGTCGAGGAGGAGCTCGCCGTCGGCGGCGGCGGGGACGCGGCCCTCGAGGAAGCGCGAGCGCCGGCGCGTGTCGTCGTCGGGCGCGGGCGCGCCCGCGGGCCGCGGCGGCGGCGCGGTCGGCGTGGCGCCGGAGGCGAGCCCGATGCGGAAGCGCCGCGCCGTCCGGCCGAGCACCGCCGCGTCGCCGGCAGGCGTGAAGGTGAGCGTTCCGCCGTACAGGCGCACGACGGACGCGGCGAGATCGAAGCTCTCGTCGCGGAAGCGCCGCGCGTCCCGGCCACGGTCCGTGGGGCGTTCCCGGAACGGCGCGTACTTCGCCCGCGCGTAGGTGTGCCCCCCGGTGAAGACGATCTCCTTCCCGGTCTCGGAGCCCGGTCCGAGGCCCGGGTCGACCTCGGCGGAGGTCTCGAAGTCGCCGCCCGCCGACTGCTTGAGCCGGTGGCGCTCCGCGGACCGCACTCGGCGCGCGTCGTCGCCCTCGCGCGCCACGGTCCACTCCACGGCCGCGGTCCACTCGAACGAGCCGAGGCGCCGCGCCACGTCGTCGGCCCCGAACGAGAGCGCCGCGCCGGGGCGCTCGAAGTCGAACGGGGCCTCCTTGCGCGAGGCGGCGTCGTCCCGCGAGAAGAGGCGCCGCTTCGCGTCGGAGTCGCCGCCCGAGCAGGAGGCGAGCACGGCGACGGCGGCGAGCGCGGCGGCGGTGGCGTGGGCGGGTCGGGGCATGGAGGCTTCGCCGGCGAAGCGACGAATCTAGACCGGACGCGCGCGGCGGAGAAGCGCCTCGCCCCCGCCGGGCGGGCCGGGGTCGGCCTGCCGGGGCGGGCGGTCGTCGTGCGCCGGGGCCGGCGCGCCCTGCGCCACGTCCTCGAACGGGACGAGGCGGTCGGCCCAGAGGAGTCGATCGCACGTGTGCAGGAGCTCCGGGATCCCCTCGCGCGTCGCGGCGGAGATGGCGACCTCGTCGCTGCGGTGGGCGAGCGCGGCGCCCTCGCCGGGCGGGAGCCGGTCGATCTTGTTGAGGACGAGGAGGCGCCGCTTCTCGGCGAGGCCGAGCTCCGCGAGGATCGCCTCCACCGCGCGCGCCTGGTCCTCGTGGCGCGGGTCCGACGCGTCGACGACGTGGAGGAGCAGGTCCGCGTCGCGGAGCTCCTCCAGCGTGGCGCGGAACGCGGAGACGAGGTCGGGCGGCAGGTCGCGGATGAAGCCCACCGTGTCCGTGACGATGACCTCGCGGTCGCGCGGGAAGCGCAGGCGCCGGCTCGTCGGGTCGAGCGTGGCGAAGAGCTTGTCCTCCGCGAGCACGTTCGACTCGGTGAGCGCGTTGAGCAGCGTCGACTTGCCGGCGTTCGTGTAGCCGACGATGGAGAGGACGGGGAGCCCGCGTGCGTTGCGCTGCTTGCGGCGCAGGTGGCGGTCCGCGCCGAGCGCCTCGATGCGGCGCTCGAGCGCGGTGATGCGGTCGCGCACGCGCCTCCGGTCGATCTCGAGCTTGGTCTCGCCGGGACCGCGCCCGCCGATGCCGCCGGCGAGGCGCGAGAGCGAGTCGTCGCGCCCGACGAGCCGCGGGTAGAGGTAGCGGAGCTGCGCCAGCTCGACCTGGAGCTTGCCGTCCGCGCTCTGCGCGCGCTGCGCGAAGATGTCGAGGATGAGCTGCGTGCGGTCGAGGATCTTGAGGCTCGTGGCCTCCGCGATGTGGCGCGCCTGCGACGGCGAGAGCTCCGCGTCGAAGACGATGAGCGTCGCCATCCGCTGCATGGAGCGGAGCACGACGTCCTCGAGCTTGCCCTTGCCGATGAGGTAGCGCGGGTCGGGGTCGCGCCGCATCTGCAGGGTCGCCTCGAGCACGCCGACGCCCGCGGTGCGCGCGAGCTCCCGGAGCTCCTCCAGCGACGCCTCGGCCTCGGCGCGGCCGCGGCCCTTCCCGCCGCCGAAGCCCACGAGGATGGCGCGCTCCGCGCCGCCCGTCCGGCGCACCGCGCGCGCCCGGGCGAACTCCTCCTCGAGCGCGAGCGCCCCGGCGAGCGCGTCGTACGAGAGGTCGTGGACCCCGCCGGCCTCCTCGTCCTTCCACATCGTGCCGTCCGGGTTCTCGGGCAGGAGGTGCGCGTAGTGCACCCTCCCCGGCAGCCCGTCGTCCCGCACCTCGAGCGCGGCGACGAGGTCGAGGCGGAGGAGCGCGAGGTCGGTGTGGTCGTCGCGCGTGAGCGGCTCGCCGTTCAGGTGCGTGTGCACGAGCCGGATGCCGCGGAGGCGGCTCTCGCCGGCGCGGGCGCGGCCGACGTCGGGCAGCTCGAGGCGCCGCGCGTCGCCCACGATGACCGCCTGCACGTCGCCCTTGCGGTCGAGGAACACGCCGATCTGCCGGTTCGTCTCCGCCGAAACCTCGCACAGGTGGCGGGCGAGCTCGGGCGAGACGATCGACCGGGCGTCGACGCGGCGGCGGTAGGTGCGGCGGAGGGCGTGGAGCTGGGAGGGCTTGAGGCCGAGGGTGTTGCCGAAGACTTCCTGCATTCGGGTCGCCCCGAAGTCTAGCGATGCGTGGGGTCCGGTGCCAGGAGTCCGTCATGTGTGGTTGCACATTCGCGAAAGTGCCTCGGCCGGATGTCGGATTCCGGTCAGCCGATCGCCAGCAGGAGCTGGACGAGCACGATCTTCGCGAGCGTCGCCGCGGGGTACATCGAGGCGAAGCCGACGTTCGGGACCTCGTTCCGCGACTGCTCGAGCGCGTAGCCGAGGACCGCGGTCTGCGTGTGGACGCCGGCGACCATCCCCATGGCGAGGCTCATCGGGACGCGCATCCAGCGGCACGCGACGGCGAGCGTGACGAGCGCGACCGTGAACGTGACGACCGCGCCCGCGGCGAAGAGCGCGAGCCCCCGGCCGCCCGAGAGCGCCGCGGCGAAGCCCTGCCCGGCGCGCGTGCCGATGCCGGCGAGGAAGAGGATGAGGCCGATCTGACGGAGCGCCACGTTCGCGCTGAACGGGAGCGTCCAGATCATGCCCCGCGTCCGCTCCACCGTGCCGAGCACGAGCGCGACGACGAGCGGTCCGCCGGCGAAGCCGAGCGACACGCGCACGCCGCCGGGGAGCGGGATGGGGACGATCCCGAGGACGAGCCCGAGGGCGAGGCCGAGCCCGAACGTGAGGATGTCGACCTCGCTCGCCGCGCGATACGAGTCGCCGAAGAACGCGGTGACGTCCGCCAGCTGGCGCACGGGGCCGAGCACGCGCACGCGGTCGCCGATCTCGAGCCGCATCTCGTCGTTCGGGAGGAGCTCGACGTCGCCGCGCCGCACGCGCGTGATCACCGCCCCGAGCCGCCCCGGCACGTCGAGCTCGCCGAGCTTGCGGCCCGCGGCGGCCGGGTTCGACACGAAGATGCGGCGGATGTCGAACTCGCTCCGGTCGAGGTCGATGCGCTCCTCCGAGACGGCGCCGATGCGCGCGGCCACGCGCTCGATCTCCGGCTGCGGGCCCACGACGGTGACGAGGTCGCCGGGGAGGAGCCGCTCCTCCGGGGCCGCCAGGCGGAGCGCGCCGTCGCGCCGGATGCGGCCGAAGATGACCCGCCAGCGCAGGCCGCGCACGAGCTCCGCGATGCTGAGCCCCGCCATGTCGTTCACGACGCGCACGGTCTCGCTCGAGAGCGGCTCGTTCGAGCTGCCCATCTCGGCGAGGCGCCGCGCCTCCTCGGCGAGATCGGGGCGCCACAGGCGCATGGCGACGCGGATGGCGAGCACCACGCCCACGACCCCCATCGGATAGGCGATCGAGTACGCCACGACCGGCTCCGCGAGCACCGGTCCTGACGCGGACTGCTTCAGGGTCTCGATGGCGGCCGCGAGCGCCGGGGTGGTCGTGAGCGAGCCGGCGAAGAGCCCCGCCGCCGTGGCGCGATCGAGGTGGAGGAGCCTCGCGGCGGCGGCGGTGAGCGCCGTGCCGAGCGCGGCGGCGCCGACCGCGAGCGCCGACTGCCGGAGCCCGTCGCGCCGGAGCGAGTCCACGAACGCGCGCCCGGAGGAGAGCCCGACCGTGTAGATGAAGATCGCGAACCCGAGCATGTAGACGACGTCCGGGAGCGCGAGCGAGGGATCGAGCGCGCCCGCCGCGAGCCCCACGAACAGGACGGCCGCCACCCCGAGCTCGCTCCCGCGCACGCGGATGCGGCCGAGCGGGTAGCCGATCGCGACGACGAGGAAGAGGAGGAGGAGCGGGTTCTGCGCGAGGAGCCGGACGACGATCGCTCTCACAGCGGCACCCGTACCGTGACGGAACCACCCGCGGAGCGGATCTAGCGCGCGAGGGCCGGCGCGGCCCGGTCAACGGTCAACGGAGGAGGTCGGCGCTCAGGCGGGCTCGGCGGGCTCGGCGGGAGCGGCCGCCTCGATCCCGAGGTACCGCAGGAGCCGGATGTGGTGCCGGCGCAGTCCCGACACGGTGATCCGCACGCGGCCGGAGAGCTCGCGCGCGAGGAGCGCGATGCCGAAGTCGTGGAACTCGCGCACGCGGGTGAGGTCGATCCGGACCTCCGCGTCGCCGGCGTCGGCGAGCTCGCGCGCGAGGCGCTGCGCCGCGGAGACGTCGAACACCCCGTCCACCCGGATCACCTTGCGATCGGCGCTCGGAACGAACTCGACTTCGGCGGCGTGGCCGCTCATGGACTTCTCCCCCGAACCGGCGGTACGGGCCGGCCGTGCTGCTGCGTGCCCAGGCCCCACATGGAAGATCCATGCCGCCTCTGCGGAACTGGGGAGCTTTTCGCCCGAGATCAGAAAACGTTCGTTCGCCCGCGCCGATCGGGCCGATCTGCAGCCGATCCGCCGGGGCGAGGCTGCGGCGGAGGGGCGCGGGTCCGGGCGGAGCCCGGGTGGTCTCGAACCGCGGCCCGAGAAGCCAGCAGCATTTTGCTCGCCGCCCGGGCGGGCGCCGCTAGGCTTCGCGCCGGGAGGTAGCGCCCGTGTCGCTGTACGTCGTCGACGTCGAGTCCGACGGCCCCATCCCCGGAAAGTACTCGATGGTGTCCTTCGGCGCGGTGCTCGTCGAGCCTGGGCTGGGCCGCACCTTCCGCGGCCGGACGCGGCCGATCTCGGACCTGTTCCTCCCGGAGGCACTCGCGGTCTCCGGCGTGTCGCGCGAGGAGCACCTCCGCCACGACGAGCCCGCGCCGGTGCTGGAGGCGTTCGAGAGGTGGGTGCTCGCGACCACGCGCGGGAAGCCGGTGTTCTTCTCGGACAACCTCGCCTTCGACTGGCAGTTCATCAACTGGTACTTCCACACGTTCCTCGGCCGCAACCCGTTCGGCTGGAGCGGGCGGCGCATCGGCGATCTCTACTGCGGCCTCGTGAAGGACGCGTACGCGCAGTGGAAGCACCTCCGCAAGACGCCGCACGATCACGACCCCGTGAACGACGCGAAGGGGAACGCAGAGGCGCTCCTCGCCCTGATCGACATGGGGCTGAAGCTCCAGGCGCGGTAGGCTCGCGCATCGCCCCGCTCTTCCTCAGAGGGCTCGCGCTCGGCTTCGGCGCCGCCGCGCAGCCCGGACCGTTCCAGGCCTATCTCCTCGCGCAGTCGCTCCGGAACGGCGCGGCGCGGACGCTCTCGGTCGCGCTCGTCCCGCTCGCCTCGGATCCGCCCGTCATCGCGGTCGTCCTCGCGGTGCTCTCGCAGGTGCCGCCGGAGCTGCTGCGCGCGCTCCAGATCGGCGGCGGGCTCGTGGTGCTGTGGCTCGGCATCGGCGCGCTCCGCGCCGCCGCCGCGCCCGCGACGCCGGTCGCCACCGTGCCCCCGCGCGGCTTCCTGCGCGCGGCGATCCTCAACCTCACGAACCCGAACGCCTGGATCTTCTGGAGCCTCGTCGGCGGCCCGATCGTGGCGGACGCCTGGCGCGGCGGTCCGGCGCGCGCGCTCGCGTTCCTCGCCGGCTTCTACCTCTTCCTCGTGGGCGGGAACCTCGTCCTCGTCCTCGCCGCGGGGCAGGCGGGGCGCCTCGGCCCGCGCCTCACGAGGGCGCTCGGGCTCGCGTCGGGCCTCGTCCTCGCCGGGTTCGGGCTCCTTCAGGTGACGCGCGGTATCGCCGCGGCCTAGCGCCCGGTCGCCGCGTTGGACCGCGGGCGCCTCCCGGCGATAATGGCGCCGCAGTCCGGAGCCCGCATGCCCCTCAAGACGATCGCCCTCGCGGTCGCGATGCTCGCGCTGGGAGCCGCGATGGCGCTCGGCGTCTCGGCGCTGCGCGAGCAGAAGCCCGCTTCCCCTCGCGCCGTCGTCGATCCGCCCTCGACGGAGTATCCCGGCGGCCACCCCATCGACGCGGCGCAGATCTCGTCGGGGAACATCTCCGTGGAGCGGATGCCCCGGGAGGTCACGGGCGCGCTCGAGATCCACTCCGCCGAGATCGTGAAGACGGCGGAGGCGCTCGCGTCGAAGCAGGCGCGCATCACCGGCACGTGCGCCCCGGGGTCGGCGATCCGCGTCGTCGGCGAGGACGGCACCGTGGTGTGCCAGAAGCTGCCGAAGGGCATCTCCTCCGTCGCGGCGGTGGCGGCGGTGCCGCGCGTCTCGACGACGGGCACGCAGCAGGGCACCGTCCCCGGCGGCGTGGGGCGCTACCAGACGTCCGGCGACGACGACTTCCTCGTCGTCCCGATCACGCTCCCCGACGGCGCCATCGTGACGAAGTTCGCCTACGTCTTCTGGGACGCCGACGAGAAGTGGGACGGCGCCGCGTACCTGTACCGCACGGACGACGTGGTCCTCGCCGGCCTCGGCACGAGCGGCGCGGCGAAGGAGGTCCGGTACGCCGAGACGGACGTCGTGAAGGAGCGGAAGGTCGACAACTCGGCCTACGGCTACTTCGTCTACTTCCAGCTCTCGGCGGAGGCCGGCGCGAACCTGATGCCGATCGCGGCGTCGGTCTGGTACCGGCTGCCGTAGGATGCGGGCCGCATGCCCCGCAGAGGCCTCGCCAGGACGAAGCGGCTCGTCGTGAAGGTGGGGACCGGCACGCTCACGGACCCCGGCGGCCGCTTCGACCGCGCGAACTGCGCCCGCCTCGCGGCGGAGCTCGCCGAGATCGCCGCCGGCCGCAGGCTCGTGCTCGTGTCCTCCGGCGCGGTGGCGCTCGGGGCGGAGCGGCTCGGCCTCGTCCGCGGCAAGGGCAAGGCGTGGGACATCCCCACGAAGCAGGCCTGCGCCGCCGTCGGGCAGCCGCACCTCATGGCGGCCTGGGGCGAGGCGCTCGGCGCCCACGGCCGCACGGTCGCGCAGGTGCTCCTCACCGCCGACGACCTCGCCTCCCGCAAGCGCTTCCTGAACGCGCGGCGCACCCTGGACCGGCTCCTCGAGGAGGACGTCGTCCCGGTGGTGAACGAGAACGACACCGTCGCCGTCGAGGAAATCAAGGTCGGCGACAACGACACGCTCGCCGGGCTCGTGGCGGGCTGCGTGGAGGCCGACCTCGTCGCCATGCTCACCGACGTGGAGGGCCTCTACGACCGGGACCCCGCGGAGCCGGGCGCGGCGCTCGTCGCCGAGGTGCCGCGCGTCACGGCGGAGATCGAGCGGATGGCCGGCGGCGCGGGCAGCGAGCGGAGCGTCGGCGGCATGGCGACGAAGGTGAAGGCGGCGCGCCGCCTGGCGGCGCAGGGCGTCGCGACCGCGCTCCTCTCCGGCAGGCGCCCCGGCGCGCTCGCGTCCCTCCTGCGCGGCGATCCGGTCGGGACCGTGTTCGCCCCCGGCGTCGAGCGGCTCTCGTCGCGGAAGGGCTGGCTCGCCGCCGCGGCGCGCGGGAAGGGGGTCATCCTCGTCGATCCCGGCGCCCGCCGCGCGCTCGTGGAGCAGGGGCGCTCGCTCTTGCCCTCCGGGGTGAAGGCGGTGGAGGGGCAGTTCGGCGTCGGCGACCCGGTGGACATCGCCGTCGAGCGGGGGCGCGCGTTCGCGCGCGGCCTCGCCGGATACGCCGCGGACGAGGTGCGCCGCATCGCGGGCCTGAAGACGAGCGAGATCGAGGGCGCGCTCGGGTATAAGTACCTCGACGAGGTGGTCCACCGGGACGACCTCGTGGTCCTCGAAGCGGCGCGGGAGTGATCGTGAGGAAGGAAGCGAGCCAGAGCCTCGCGGCCGAGATGCGCAAGCTCGCGGAGGCGGCGCGGGAGGCCTCGCGCGCGCTCGCGCGGGCCGGGACGCGGCAGAAGGACGACGCGCTCCGCGCGGCCGCCGACGCGATCGTGCGCCGCGAGAAGAAGATCCTCGCCGAGAACGCCCGCGACGTCGCCGCGGCGAAGGCGGCGAAGGAGAACGCCGCGTTCGTCGATCGCCTCGCGCTCGACTCGAAGCGGCTCGAGGGGATCGCGCAGGCGCTGCGCGCGGTCGCGGCGCTGCCGGATCCGGTGGGCGAGGTCACCGCGACGTGGCGCCGCCCGAACGGCCTCGCCGTGAAGAAGGTCCGCATCCCGCTCGGCGTCGTCCTCATGGTCTACGAGGCCCGGCCGAACGTGACCATCGACGCCGCGGGGCTGTGCCTGAAGAGCGGGAACGCCGCCATCCTGCGCCCCGGCTCGGACGCCCTGCGCTCGTCGCTCGCGCTCGCCGCCGCGTTCGCGGAGGGCCTCGAGGCGGCGGGCCTCCCGCTCGCGTCCGCGCAGGTCGTGCCCACGCCCGACCGCGAGGCGACGTTCGAGCTCCTCCAGCTCGACGACCTCGTGGACCTCGCCATCCCGCGCGGCGGACCGTCGCTCATCCGCGCCGTCGCGGAGCGGTCCCGCGTGCCCGTCGTGAAGCACTACCAGGGCGTGTGCCACCTCTTCCTCGACCAGAGCGCGCCCGTGCCGCAGGCCGTCGACCTCGCCATGAACGGCAAGGTGCAGCGCCCCGGCGTCTGCAACGCGCTCGAGTGCCTGCTCGTGCACCGCGGCGCGGCCGGGAAGCTCCTCCCCGCGGTCGGCCGCGCGCTGGCGGAGGCCGGCGTCGAGCTCCGCTGCGATCCGACGTCGCTCACGATCCTGAAGCGCGCCGGCGTCGCGGCCGTCCCCGCGAAGCCGGACGACTACGGCCGGGAGTTCCTCGACAAGATCCTGGCGGTGCGCGTGGTCCACGACCTCGACGCGGCGCTCGACCACATCGCGCGGTTCGGCTCCCTCCACACGGAGGCCATCCTGACCCGCGACCTCGGGAACGCGCGCCGCTTCGAGCGCGAGGTGATCGCGAGCGCGGTGATGGTGAACGCGTCCACGCGCTTCAACGACGGCGGGGAGCTCGGCCTCGGCGCCGAGATCGGCATCTCCACCACGAAGCTCCACGCGTTCGGGCCGATGGGGCTCGCCGAGCTCACCACCCAGAAGTTCGTGGTGATGGGCGACGGGCACGTACGGGAGTAGGAGAAGGAATGGCGAAGACGACGAAGGCGAAGGCGCGGCGGTCCCCGGCGAAGGCGAAGCGGTACGGGAAGGCGCCCGCGAAGGGGTACGGCAAGCCCGGGAAGTCCGGCGCCGGCAAGACCTTCCGCAGGGTGTACGGGAAG
>DASSQM010000079.1:0-4964 GCA_035702465.1 Anaeromyxobacter sp.
TAGGGAAGAAGGGATCGCGCGTCAACGTGCCCGTGCCGGGCCCGGGGTCCTAGAGGAACCTCCTGCCGAACGCCCGCGGCAACAGCTCCCCGAGCGTCGTCTCCACGCGCCGGCCGCCCGCGCCGACGAGGACGACGGGCAAGGACGGCGTGCCGAGCTCGGCGAGGGTCTGGAGGCACACGCCGCACGGCGGGGTCGGCTCGTCCGTGCCGGTCGCCACCGCGACGGCGTCGATGCGCCGCGCGCCCGACACCGCCGCCGCCGCCGCGGCGACGCGCTCCGCGCAGAGCGTCACGCCGTAGCTCGCGTTCTCGACGTTCGCGCCGCGGAAGATCTCTCCGCCGGCGAGGACCGCGGCGCCCACCCGGAACCGCGAGTAGGGCGCGTACGCGCGGCTGCGCGCGGCCCGCGCGGCGCGGACGAGGCGGCCGAGCGCCCCCCTGCCTCCCCCGCGGCGGCGCCGCTCGCGCGCGGCCACCTTCACCCTCGCTGGAGGAAGCGCGCGATGGCGAGCTCCGCGTCGAGCGGGATGTCGAGGAACTTCACGTGCGCGCCGAAGCGGTCGCCCTCCCGGGAGACCCGCAGCACCTCGCCGAGCACGCGGATCTCCTCGATCCCCGGCAGGATGAACCGGAGCTCGACCTTGCTCCCGACCGGCGGATGGAGCGCGTCGAAGTACACGCCGCCGATGCCGAGGTTGCCCTGGTACGGCTCGAAGGAGCCGCCGAGCGCGGCGTCGCGCACGAGGAGCTGGATCGGGACGCGCTGGCTGTCGCGCCGATCGGACTCGGACGGCGCCGGCGCGCCTCCCTGCTCGTCGTGTGCGCCCATCGGTCTCCCTCCGAGGCAGGAGGCTACCAGCGCGCCCGCGCGGCATCAACGCGCCGCGCGCGGCAGGAAGGCCCGGACGAGGTCCGTGAGCCGATCCTCGACGCGCGCCGCGGTCTCCGCCACCTCGGCGTGCGAGAGCGGCTTCTTCGCGAGGCCCGCCGCGAGGTTCGTCACCACCGACACCGCGGCGACGGGCACGCCCATGTGCCGGGCCGCGATGACCTCCGGGACCGTCGACATCCCGACCACGTCGGCGCCGAGGGTGCGCAGCATGCGCACCTCCGCGGGAGTCTCGTACGACGGGCCCGCCATGCACGCGTAGACGCCGGTGCGGAGCGGCACGCCGCGCTCGCGCGCCGCCTCGTCGAGGAGCGCGCCCAGGCGCGGATCGTACGCGTCGGACAGGTCGGGGAAGCGCGGCCCGAGCCGCTCGTCGTTCTCGCCGGCGAGCGGGTTCTGGCCGGAGAGGTTCAGGTGGTCGACGATCCGCACGAGGTCGCCCGCGGCGAGCGAGGGGTTCACGCCCCCGGCCGCGTTCGTGAGGAGGATCGCCTTCGCGCCCAGGCCGCAGAGCACCCGCGCGCCGAAGGCGACGTCCTCGACCGCCCAGCCCTCGTAGGCGTGCACCCTCCCCTGCATCACCGCCACCTGCACCGACGCGGCGCCGTCCCGAAGCTCGCCGAGGACGAGCCGGCCCGGGTGGCCCGGCACGCGCGACACCGGGAAGTACGGGATCTCCTCGTACGGCACGATCACCGCCTTCTCGAGGCGATCCGCGAGCCCCGCCAGCCCGGAGCCGAGCACGACGCCGGCCGCGGGCGGCTGGTCGGCCTTCCCGCGCACCCAGGCGAGCGCGTATGAGAGCCGCGTGTGGAGGTCGGCGCGCTTGGTCATCTCGTCTCCCCCGCGATCCGCTCGAGGACGAGCGGGCGCGGCGCCGGCCCTTGGGGGCCGATCGACCACGCCGCGGCGAGCCGGGCGGTCACGCGGTCGCGCGGCTCGCTGAGATCGCCCTCGTGGACCGTGCAGAGAGCCTCTCCCCGCGCGACGCGGTCCCCGAGCTTCTTGTGGACGACGATGCCCACGGCGGGATCGACGCGGTCCTCGATGCGTGCGCGGCCGGCGCCGAGCGCCACGGACGCGAGGCCGATCGCCTCCGCGTCGATCGCGGCGACGAGGCCCGCGGCCGGCGCGGCCACGTCGTAGGTCCGCGGCGCGCGCGGGAGCCGGGCGGGGTCCCGCACCGCCTCGGGGTCCCCGCCCTGCGCGCGCACGATCTCGGCGAGCTTCGCGAGCCCGCGCCCGTCGGCGATCGCGGCGGCGATCCTCTCGCGCGCCTCGCCGACGGACGCCGCGGCGCCGCCGAGGAGGAGCATCTCGGCGGAGAGCTCCACGGTCACCTCGCGCAGGTCCGGCGGGCCGCCCCCCCGCAAGAGCTCGATCGCCTCGGCCGCCTCGAGGCCGTTCCCCACCGCGCGCCCGAGCGGCTGGTCCATGGCGGTGAGGAGCGCCGTCACCCTCTTCCCCATGCGCCGCCCGATGCCCGCGAGCGTCCGCGCCAGCGCGCGAGCGTCGTCCATGCGCTTCATGAACGCGCCGGACCCGACCTTCACGTCGAGCACGAGCGCGTCGATCCCCTCCGCGAGCTTCTTCGACATGATCGACGCGGCGATGAGCGGGATCGACTCCACCGTGGCGGTCACGTCGCGGAGCGCGTAGAGCTTCCTGTCCGCCGGCGCGAGCCGCGAGGTCTGGCCGACGAGGCACGCGCCCACGTCGCGCACGAGCGCCCGGAATCGGTCCACCGACAGGTCCACGCGGAACCCCGGGATCGCCTCGAGCTTGTCGAGCGTGCCGCCGGTGTGGCCGAGCCCGCGGCCGGAGATCATGGGGACCTTCACGCCGCACGCCGCGACGAGCGGCGCGAGCGCGAGCGACACCTTGTCGCCGACGCCGCCCGTGGAGTGCTTGTCCACCTTGGTCCCCGGCACGTCCGAGAGGTCGAGCACGTCGCCCGAGCGGAGCATGGCTCCGGTGAGCGCCCCGACCTCCGCCTCGTCCATGCCGCGGAAGAACACCGCCATGCAGAAGGCGGCCATCTGGTACTCCGGGACGTCGCCCCGGGTGAACCCGTCGACGAGCGCGGCGAGGTCCGCCTCCGGGATGGCCTTCCCGTCGCGCTTCGCATGGATGATCTCGTACGGGCGCAGGCTCGACCTCCGCTGGCGGGAGGTTGCCCTCGGAGCGGCGCCGTTTCAAGCGAATGCGCGCCCGCCCGGCCGCGCCGCCGCGGGGGCTCCCCCGGGAGACCCGTGGCCGATCGACGCCCAAAAAGCGTCTCTCCGGGCGGGCACGGTGGTACAACCATGACCCGGTCCGCAGCCATCCTCCATGCGCCGCGCCACCACCGCCCTCCTCGCGCTCGCCCTGGCCGCCGGTCCGCCCCGCGCCGACGCGGACGGGCCGGGCCCGCTCGCCGTCCCCGACCCGCTCGACCTCGCGACGGCGCTCCGGCTCGTCCGCGAGCGCGGCCTCGACGTGCTCGCGGCCGAGGCCGCCGTGCGCGGCGCGGAGGGAGATCTCACGGCGGCGCGCGCCGTCCCGAACCCGACCCTCTCCGCGTCGTACGGCAGGTCGTTCCCGCGCGGCGCGTGCGTGGACGCGAACGGCTTTCGGGAGACGTGCGCGCCGTTCTCCGAGCCCGCGCTCAGCGCCGGGATCTCCGACAACGCGGCGCTCTTCGACTCGCTCACCGGGAAGCGCGGCCTCCGCCGCGACGCGGCCGCGGCCGCGCTCGCCGCCGCCCGGCTGTCGCGCGACGACGCGCTCCGCAACCTGGAGGCACAGCTCAAGGACCGGTTCGTGGCGCTGCTCCTCGCCGAGAGAACGCTCGATTTCGCCCGGGAGGTCGCCGCGGCCCAGGCGAGGACGCTCGATCTTTCCCGCGCCCGCTACGACGCCGGCGCGATCAGCGACGCCGACCTCGCCCGCATCGAGACGGCGAAGCTCGAGGCGGACCAGGTGGTGGACCAGACCCGCGCGGCGCTCCGGGCCGCGCAGGTCTCGGTGGCGTTCCTGCTGGGCGCGCGCGGCGCCGTCCCGGAGTTCCGCGCGATGCCCGAGGAGCTCCGGTCGTCCGCCGTGCCGAAGGCGCTCTCTGCCGAGACGCGCGAGTCGCTCCTCGACCGGGCGCTCCGCGCGCGCCCCGACGTGCTCGCCGCGCGCAGCCAGGTGGAGCGCGCGGACGCCGCGCTCGCCCTCGCGCGCCGCCAGCGCTTCCCCGACGTGAGCCTCTCGGTGAGCTACGCGCAGCAAGGCACGACGAACGAGGCCATCACCCCGCCCACCTGGACGGCGGGCATCTCGGTGCCGCTGCCGCTCTTCTCCCTGCGCTCCGGCGAGATCGCGCGGGCCGAGGCCGACCTGTCGGCCCAGCGGCTCGCGCTGGCGCGGAGCGAGGCGACCGCGGTGAGCGACGTCGAGACGGCGTGGGCGACGTTCGAGCAGGGGCGCGCGCTCGTGCGGCGCATGGAGGGAGGGCTCCTCGACCGGGCCCGGACCGCGCGCGACCTCGTGACCATCCAGTACCAGAAGGGCGCGGCCTCGCTCCTCGACCTGCTCGACGCCCAGCGCACCTTCACGGCGGTGCAGCTCGAGTATCTCCAGGACCTCGCCGCGTACTGGCAGGCGATCTTCCGGCTCGAGCAGGCGACGGGGCTGGCGCTGCGATGACTCGCACCCTCCGTACCCTCGCGCTCGCCGCGGTGGCGGCGGCCGCCTGCCGCCGCGACGCCGGAGCGCCGGCCGGGCCTCCCGAAGACCAGGTGTGGCTCGATCCTGGCGCGCCCTCCAGGGGCGGGGTGCGCGTCGCGAAGGCGGAGGAGCGCGAGCTCGCGCAGCGCATCGTCGCCGGCGGTCGCATCGCGTTCGACGACCTCCACGTCACCCACGTGTTCCCGCCCGTCACCGGGCGCGTCACCCGCGTGCTCGCACAGCCGGGCGAGCGCGTCCGCAAGGGCTCGCCGCTCGTCACCATCCTCTCGCCGGACGTGGGCGTCGCGTTCTCCGACCTCGTGAAGGCGCACGCGGACCTCCTCGCGGGCGAGGCCGAGTTCGACCGGCAGCGGCGGCTC
>DASSQM010000080.1:0-2353 GCA_035702465.1 Anaeromyxobacter sp.
GTGCTCCTCGTGGACGTGGTCGGCCACGCGCCCGCCGAGATCTCCCGCGGCGTGGGGACGATCCGCGAGATCCTCGAGAGCCACCCGAACACCCTGCTCTTCGAGGCGCGGGACGCCGAGGAGGGCAAGCGCTTCTGGGCGGACCGCAAGAAGCTCGGCGCCATCGCCCGGCGGACCAACGCCTTCAAGATGAACGAGGACGTCGTCCTCCCCCTCGAGGCGCTCGCCGAGTTCGCGCGCTACGTGGAGGCGGTCAACGTCGAGGAGGAGCGCTGGGCGCAGGCGCGGTTCGTGGATCGCGCGGCCGAGATCCTCCGCGACGCGGAGCCGCCGCCCGACGACCCGGAGCGGCTCGCCGCGAAGCTCCCCGCCGCGCTCGAGCGGTTCGCGCGCGCCCGCGAGGCGATCGCCCGCGCCGCCGGCCCCGAGCTGCGCTCGCTGTCGATCCTGCGCGCGCTCCACCGCGAGGTGTCGCAGCTCGTGCGCGGCTTCCCGGAGCTGACCCGCGCGCTCGAGCGGGCGCACGGCGAGATCCGCGACCGCCTCATCGTGCTCGCGACGCACATGCACGCGGGCGACGGCAACGTGCACGTGAACGTGCCGGTGCTCTCGAACGACCGGCCCATGCTCCGCCGCGCCGAGGAGGTCATCGACCGCGTGATGGAGCAGGTCGTCGCGCTCGGCGGCGTCGTCTCCGGCGAGCACGGCATCGGCGTGACGAAGCTCAAGTATCTGGAGACGGAGCGCATCCTCGCGCTCTCGGCGCACCGCCGCGAGCTCGACCCGGGCGGCCTCATGAACCCGGGCAAGCTCGGGGACCTCGCCGTCCTCGACCAGATCTTCACGCCGTCGTTCAACCTCCTCGAGCTGGAGGCCCGCATCCTCCAGCACGGGCAGCTCGAGGAGCTCGCGAAGGCCATCGCGCACTGCGTCCGCTGCGGCAAGTGCAAGCCGGACTGCTGCGTGTACCACCCGGCGCGCGGGATGTTCTTCCACCCGCGCAACAAGAACCTCGCCATCGGGTCGCTCATCGAGGCGCTCCTCTACGACGCGCAGCGCGAGCGCTCGACGCGGTTCGAGCTCCTGCGCTGGCTCGAGGACGTGGCGGACCACTGCACCGGCTGCCACAAGTGCCTGAAGCCCTGCCCCGTGGACATCGACTCGGGCGAGGTGTCGGTGCTCGAGAAGCGCATCCTCGCGAGCTGGGGCTACAAGCGGACGCCGGCGGCGACGAAGGCGACGCTCGCGTACCTCGACAGCAGGTCGTCCGCGTTCAACGGGCTCTTCCGCTCGACGGTGGTGCGCCTCGGCGGCGCGCTCCAGCGCGCCGGCTGCGCCCTGGCCGCGCCGTTCCAGCCGGCGGACGGGGCGCCGTCGTCCTACGCGCTCGCGATGCTCCGCTCGCCGGTGAACCCGGTCCCGGCGGAGACGCTGCGCGACGTCGTGCCGCCGTGCGAGCCGGACCACGTGCTCGTCTTCGAGCCGGAGGGCGAGGCCCGCTCGACGGTCTTCTACTTCCCCGGCTGCGGCTCGGAGCGGCTCCAGTCGCACGTCTCGATGGCGGCGATCCACGTGCTGCTCCGGCTCGGGGCCCGCGCCGTGCTGCCGCCGCCGTTCCTGTGCTGCGGGTTCCCGGCGCACTTCAACGCCCGCACCGACCTGCACTCGCGGAGCGTGCTGCGCGACACCATCCTCTTCACGCAGATCCGCGAGATGTTCGCCTACCTCGAGTTCGACGGC
This sequence comes from Anaeromyxobacter sp., assembly GCA_035702465.1. GTDB lineage: Bacteria > Myxococcota > Myxococcia > Myxococcales > Anaeromyxobacteraceae > Anaeromyxobacter. The sequence continues at coordinate 1,741 of DASSQM010000080.1, forward strand.
TGCGTCGTCACCTGCGGCACCTGCCGCGAGGGGCTCGACGCGATGGACGCCGGGAAGATCTTCGGCGGCCGGCTCGTGGACCTCGCGGCCTACGCGGCCGAGCGCGGCCTGCGCCTCGAGGGGAACGGCGCGGACGGCCTCCTCTACCACCCGCCCTGCCACGACTCGCTCGGCGGCAAGGCGAAGGACGTCCTCGCGCGGCTCGGCGGCTTCGGGGCCGTGGAGACCGTGCCGCACTGCTGCTCGGAGGCGGGCACGCTCGCGCTCTCGCGCCCTGACATCACGGACGCCATGCTGCACCGCAAGCGCGGCGCGCTCGCCGAGGCGATGCACGGCGCCGCGCGCGCGACCGTCCTCACGAACTGCCCGTCGTGCGTCCAGGGGCTCGGGCGCAACCGGAGGCTCGGCGTCGCGCCGAAGCACCTCGCGGTGGCGATCGCGGAGCGGCTCGGCGGGCCGCGGTGGATGGAGGAGTTCCGGAAGCAGGCGGGGAAGGCGCACGCGGTGCACTTCTGAGGCGCGGCGGCTACCTCATCACCAGCGGCACCTCGACGTGCATGGTCTCCCCCTTGAACTTCGGGAACACCATGAGCCTCGCCGCGCTCTTCAGGCA
>DASSQM010000081.1:0-5066 GCA_035702465.1 Anaeromyxobacter sp.
CGCCCGCTGCGTCGTGTACACGCCGATGATCTTCACCGTCACGATGCTCCCCGTGTCGCTGTCCGGCTTCGGCGTCCGCGAGGCCGCCTACGTCTGGTTCTTCGGCCAGGCGGGCGTCGGGCCTGCGGACGCGGTCGCCGCCTCGCTCCTGTTCTTCGCGGCGGTGGCGCTCGCGAGCCTGCCCGGCGCCCCCCTGTTCGCGCTGGGCCGGCGCAGGGAGCCGAGGGCGGACGGGCGCAGCGGATGAGCCCGGACCGGATGGGGGCCGGGCCGCCGCCCCGCGCCACAATCCGTTGATCCGAGGGATTCCGACCGCCATGTTCGGCGCGCAACCGGACGCGATGGAGCGTGGACCATGGATCGTCGTGACTTCCTCCGCCTGACCGGCGCCGTCACCGCCGGGCTCGCCCTGCCGGGGACCTCCTCGAACGCGCGCGCCGAGGCCGGCGACGCGCCGGCGCCGGGGTCGCCGCCCGGGTGGAAGACGTACGAGATCACGACGCGCGTCGAGGTCCGGGAGCCGTCCGGCGTCACCCGCGTGTGGCTGCCCACCCCCCTCGCGCACGACACGCCGTACCAGAAGACGCTCGGGAACGAGTGGCGGGCCGACGGCGGAACCGCCGCGCAGTGGATCGACCCGCTCTACGGCGCCGCCGTCGTCTGGGCCGAGTTCCCCGCGGGCGTGCGCCCCGTCCTCGAGCTGACGAGCCGCTTCGCGACGCGCGACATCGCCGTCGACCTCACGAGGCCGGGCGACGCCCCCGCCGAGAAGAGGGCGACGCTCGCGCGGTTCACCGCGCCGACGGCCCTGCTCCCCACGGGCGGCATCGTGAAGCAGACGTCCACCGCCATCGTGAAGGGGGCGAGGACCGATCTCGAGAAGGCGAAGGCGCTGTACGACTGGATCGTCGAGAACGGCTACCGCGACCCGAAGGTGCGCGGCTGCGGCGTGGGCGACGTGAAGACCATGCTCGAGACGAAGTCGTACGGCGGAAAGTGCGCGGACCTGAACGCCCTCTTCGTCGCGATGGCGCGGTCGCAGGGGATCCCCGCGCGCGACGTCTACGGCGTCCGCGTCGCCCCCTCGGCGCTCGGGTACCAGAGCCTCGGCAAGGCGGGAGGCGACATCACCAAGGCGCAGCACTGCCGCGCCGAGTTCTACCTGCCCACGCACGGGTGGGTCCCCGTCGATCCCGCCGACGTCCGCAAGGTCATCCTCGAGGAGGCCGGCGGGAAGGCGCCGGACGATCCGATGGTCCTCGCGGCGCGCAAGCGCCTCTTCGGCTCGTGGGAGATGAACTGGCTCGCCTTCAACTTCGGCCACGACCTCGCGCTCCCCGCGTCGACCCGCGGGAAGATCGGGTTCCTCATGTACCCGCAGGCCGAGACGTCCGAGGGCCGCATCGACTGCCTCGGCCCCGAGGACTTCCGGTACACCATCCGCTCGAAGGAGCTCGGCGCGTGATCCCGTGGGCGGGCGCCACGGCGATCGCCCTGGCGCTCGCCGCATCGGGCGCCGGCGGAGAGGCGCGCGTCCGGACGTGGACGCGCGGCGCCGCCCCCGCGCTCGCGGCCTCCGACCTCGAGGGCCGCCCGTTCGCGCTGCGGTCGCTGCGCGGGCGCGTGGTCCTCGTCCACTTCTGGGCGAGCTGGTGCGAGCCGTGCGTGGAGGAGCTGCCCTCGCTCGCGAGCCTCCGCGCGAGGTTGCGCGGCCGGCCGTTCGAGCTCGTGCTGGTCAACTTCGGCGAGGGGCGGTCGAAGGTCGAGCGGTTCGTGCGGGACCACGCCGTCGACGGTCCCGTCCTGCTCGACCGCGAGGGGAGGGCCGCGGAGGCGTGGGGCGTCGTCGAGCTGCCCATGTCGTTCCTCGTCGACGTCGACGGGCGGGTCCGGTCCGTCGTGCCCGGGGAGTGGGACTGGAACGACGGGCCGGCTGCCGCCGCGCTGGAGCGCCTGCTCGGCGACGCCGAGCACGGAGAGCGCCGCAGGGCACGGGCCGCTCCGCCCGGCCGGCTCGGGACGAAGGACGCGAGGGCCGAGCCCGATGGATCTCGCGCGCGACCGTAGGCCGTTCCCGCCGCTCCGGCGCGAGCGCGTCGAGACGCTCCAGGTCAACGTCGGCTACCGCTGCAACCAGGCGTGCCTCCACTGCCACGTCGCGGCCGGCCCGAGCCGCACGGAGGAGATGCCGGCGGAGGTCGTCGACGACGTGCTCCGCTTCCTCGCGGCGCAGGCCGTCCCGGTGCTCGACGTGACCGGAGGAGCGCCGGAGCTCCACCCCCTGTTCCGGTCCCTCGTCGCGCGGGCCCGCCGCCTGGGCGTCCAGGTCATCGATCGGTGCAACCTCACGATCCTGGAGGAGCCCGGGCAGGAGGACCTCGCCACGTTCCTCGCGGGCGAGCGCGTGCGGATCGTCGCTTCGCTGCCCTGCTACCTCGAGGCGAACGTGGACCGGCAGCGCGGGCGCGGCGCCTACGCGCGCTCCATCCGCGCGCTCCGCACCCTGAACGCGCTCGGCTACGGCGCCGGCGCGAGCGGCCTCGTGCTCGACCTCGTCTACAACCCGCTCGGCGCCACCCTCCCGCCGCCCCAGGCGGAGCTGGAGCGGGACTACAAGCGCGAGCTCTTCGCGAGGCACGGCGTCGTCTTCGACCGGCTGCTGACGCTCGCGAACATGCCCATCGCGCGCTTCCGGGCGGCGCTCGCGTCGGCGGGGCAGCTCGACGGCTACCTGGAGCTCCTGCGCGGATCGCACCGCGAGGAGAACGTCGAGCGCGTGATGTGCCGCCGCCTCGTGAGCGTGGACTGGCAGGGGTACGTCTACGACTGCGACTTCAACCAGATGCTCGGGATGCCGCTCGCGCTCGACGGCCGCCCGCGCGCGCGCCTCCGCGAATTGCTCGCGACGCCGCTCGCCGGCTCGTCGATCCAGGTCGCGGAGCACTGCTTCGGCTGCACCGCCGGCCAGGGGAGCAGCTGCGGCGGCGCGCTCCAGCGCTCCGCCACGCGCCGCGACGCCACCCGCGCGCCCGCGCCGGCGGCGCCGCGCGCCGCAGGAGGAGCGGGTTGAAGGTCGGCGTTGCCCGGGCGAGCACCGCCCTCGCCGCCGGGGCGATCGCCGCCTCGGTGGCCGCGTACGCGTGGATCCCCGCCGTCCACGGGGCGGTGGGCGCCGGCGTGCGGGCCCTCTCGGCGCCGGACGGCAAGGACGCCGTCGACGCCTTTCGCGACTACGTGCGCGGGTTCGGCGCCTGGGCGCCGCTCGCCTCGGCGGCCCTCATGGTGCTGCAGGCGGTCGTCGCTCCGCTGCCGGCGTTCGTGGTCACGTTCGCGAACGGGCTCCTGTTCGGCTGGGTGCGCGGGGCGCTGCTCTCCTGGTCGAGCGCCATGGTGGGCGCGGCGCTCTGCTTCTGGATCGCGCGCGCGCTCGGGCGCCCGGCGGTGGAGCGGCTCGTCGGCGGCGCGGCTGTGATCGAGCGCGCCGATCGCTTCTTCGCGCGGCACGGGGACCGCGCCATCCTCGTCGCCCGGCTCCTGCCGTTCGTCCCGTTCGACGCGGTGAGCTACGGCGCGGGCCTGACCTCGACGGGCTTCTGGGCGTTCCTCCTCGCCACCGGGATCGGGCAGATCCCGGCGACCCTGGTGTACTCGTACCTCGGCGAGAGCGTCTCGGGCTCGGTGCGGGTCGTGTTCTGGGGCCTCTCGCTCGCCGCGGCCGCGATCGTGCTGCACGCGATCGTCTGGCCTCGCCTGCAGTGGCTCCGGCCCCGCGACGGCCAGGCGCGGCGCGCGGGCGGAGGCGGGACCCCGTGAGCTGGATCGAGCCGAGGCCGGACCGCGCGCACCCGTGGCACGTCCGCCTCCTCCTGGCGGTGCTGGCGCGGAGGGGCGCGAGGTCGGGGTCCGTTCGGCTATGGGCGCGCGCGCCGCGGGCGTTCCTTGCCTTCCTGCGGCTCTTCAAGGCGGTCGATCGCGGCGGTTCGCCGCTCCCCCCTGCCCTCCGCGCGCTCGTGATGGTGCGCGTCTCGCAGCGCAACCGCTGCGCGTTCTGCGTGGACCTGAACGGCGCGCGCGCGCTCGAGCGGGGCGCCTCGCCCGAGCAGCTCGCCGCGCTCGACCACCACGCCACCTCGCCGCTCTTCGGCGCGGGCGAGAAGGCGGCGCTCGCGCTCGCCGACGCCATGACGGCCCAGGGCGCCGCCGTGCCTCCGGAGGTCCGGAGGGCGCTCCGCGCCGCGTTCACGGACGACGCGATCGTCGAGCTCTGCGCGCTCGTCGCGTTCCAGGACATGTCGAGCAGGTTCAACGCGGCGCTCGACGTGCCGGCGGAGGGCGCCTGCGCCGTTCCCGCGCGCCGGCAGCCGGCGTCCGGAGGCGCCGGGACGTGACCGCGCCGGACGTCTCGATCGTGGTCCCCACCCTCGACGAGGCCGCCGGCCTCGCGGCGCACCTCGAGGCGCTGCAGCCGCTGCGCGCGCAGGGATGCGAGGTCGTCGTCGTGGACGGCGGGAGCCGCGACGCGACCGTCCAGATCGCGCTGGGGCTCGCCGACGCCGTGGTGTCGGCCCGGCGCGGACGCGGGACGCAGCTCAACGCGGGCGCGCGCGCGGCGCGGGGCGACGTGCTCCTCTTCCTGCACGCCGACACCTTCCTCCCGCCCGGCGCCGTCCCGGCCGTCCGCGCGGCGCTCCGCGGCGGCCGCCACGACTGGGGACGCTTCGACGTGCAGATCGACGGCCGCCACCCGCTGCTCCGCACGGTGGCGTCGCTCATGAACTGGCGGTCCCGCCTCACCGGGATCGCGACCGGCGATCAGGCCATCTTCGTGCGCCGCAGCCGGTTCGAGGCCGCGGGCGGCTACCCCGAGATCCCGCTCATGGAGGACGTCGCCCTCTCCGCCGCGCTCCGGCGCGCCACGCCGCCCGCGTGCCTGCGGCTGCGCGCGATCACGTCGGGGAGGCGATGGGAGTCGCGCGGCGTCCTGCGCACCGTCGCGCTCATGTGGCGGCTGCGCCTCCTCTTCTGGCTCGGCCGCGACGCCGCCGCGCTCGCCCGGCGCTATGGTT
>DASSQM010000082.1:0-8212 GCA_035702465.1 Anaeromyxobacter sp.
CGCTCAGGGCGAACGGCCGTGTTGTCGACCGTCGCGGTCGCGGTCGGGGTCGAGGTCGAGGTCGAGGTCGAGGCCCTTCGACTCCGCGCCTCGGCTTCCGCCGAGGCGCTACGCTCAGGGCGAACGGCCGAGGCGTCGGGCGTCGCGGTCGGCGGCCTGATCGTCGTCTCGATCGCCGGCGACACCGCCGCCGCGCTCGGCGTCGCCGCGACCGCGCGCGCCACGTCGACCTCGGGCGCATTCCGATCTGCCGCTCCCCGCTCGAACGGGTCGTTCCCGAGCGCCGGCCGGCGCGGCCGCGCGCGCGCCTTCGGCTCCTTGCGCCGCCTCGTCTTCGACCCTCCCACGCGGTCCTTGTAGACGGGGGTCGGCGGGCCCGTCAAACGACGTTTCGGGGCCGCGGCAAGACGGGATCGGGTCGGAGACCCGTGCTAGGAACGGGGCGGTGCCGCGCATCCACGTCCTCCCGCCGGGCCTCGTGAACCAGATCGCCGCGGGCGAGGTCGTGGAGCGCCCCGCGTCGGTGGTGAAGGAGCTCGTCGAGAACGCCCTCGACGCAGGAGCGCGGGCGATCGCGATCGACATCGAGGAGGGCGGCCTCGCGCTCGTGCGCGTCGCGGACGACGGCTCGGGCATGGACCGCGCGGACGCCCGCCTCGCCCTCGAGCGGCACGCCACCTCGAAGCTGCACGACGCGGAGGGGCTCTCGGCGATCGCGACGATGGGCTTCCGCGGCGAGGCGCTCCCCGCCATCGCGTCCGTCTCGCGCTTCCGCCTCGACACGGCCGCAGGCGAGGACGGCGCCGGCACGCGCCTCGTCATCGAGGGCGGCGCGCTGCGCGAGGCGGGCGACGTGGCGCGGCCGCGCGGCACCACCGTCGAGGTGCGCGACCTCTTCTTCAACACCCCCGCGCGGCGCAAGTTCATGCGCGCGGCGCCCACCGAGGCCGGGCACGTGACGGAGGCGGTCGTCCGCCTCGCGCTCGCGCGGTCCGACGTCGGGTTCACGCTCCGCTCCGGCGGCCGCCCCGTGCTCGGCGCGCGCGCGGGCGCCGGCCTGGCCGATCGGGCCGCCCAGGCGCTCGGGCGGGAGGCGCACCGCCACCTCGTCCCCGTGGACGCGGCGCGCGGCGAGGTGTGGGTGCGCGGAGTCGTCTGCTCGCCGGACCACTCCGAGGCGACGGCGCGCGCCCTCTACCTCTTCGTGAACGGCCGCTGGGTCCGCGATCGCGGCGCGGCGCACGCGGTGCTGCGCGGGTTCGCGGGGTCGCTCCCGGCGGGACGCCATCCGGCGGGCGTCCTCTTCGTCGAGCTGCCGCTCTCGCGGGTCGACGTGAACGTCCACCCTCAGAAGCACGAGGTGCGGTTCGCCGAGGCCCGCGAGGTGTACGACGCCGTGTTCCACGCGATCGCGGCCACGCTCCGGACCGCGCCGTGGCTCGGACGGGGAGGACGGGGAGAGGCCGCGGCGGGCGCAAGTCCCGGCGCCGGAGAGGAGCCGCGCGCACCCGTTGCGGCCGAGGACGCCGCCGCATTCCTGGCCTGGGCGCGGGCCGCCCGCCCGCCGGATGGGAGCGGCGGCTCGGTTGCAGGGCCCGGGCCGGATCCCCTGGCGTCCGGAACGTTCGATTTCCGGACACCCGCGTGCGATTTTCCGACGCCCCCCGCGACGAGGGAGCCGGGGCGGGCGCCCGGGTACTTCGGCTCGCTTCGCTACGTCGGCCAGCACGCGCGGACGTACCTCCTGTGCGAGGCGCCCGGCGGCACGCTCGTCGTGGTCGACCAGCACGCGAGCCACGAGCGGCTCGTCTTCCACCGCCTCCGGGAGGCGTTCCGCTCGCGGGCGCTGCCGGTGCAGCCGTTCCTGCTGCCCCAGGTCGTCGCGCTTCCGGCGGCCGCGGCGCGCGTCCTCGAGGGGAGCGTCGACGAGCTGCGGAGGGTGGGGCTCGACGTCGAGCCGTTCGGCGGCGACAGCTTTGCCGTGAAGGGGGCGCCAGCGGCGCTCGGCGGCGCCGACATGGAGGCGCTGCTCGGCGACCTCGCGAGCCAGCTCGCGGAGGTGGAGCGCGGCAGCGCGCTCGACGAGGCGTACCACGATCTGCTCGCCACGATGGCCTGCCACTCGGCCGTGCGAGCCAACCAGGACCTCTCCCCGGAGGAGGCACGCGCGCTCCTCGACGGGCTCGACGCCATCGACTTCAAGGCGCGATGTCCCCACGGAAGGCCCGTGGTGATGGAGCTCCCCCTCGCGGAGCTCGAGCGGCGCGTCGGCCGGCGCTGAGGCGCCACGCCCGGGTATCCGGAGGGTGGACCTGTCGGCGGAATTTTCACCTCGCGCACCACGGGCTGTAATTCAGGGAGGACGAGGACGGGAAAAGTCGACTGTGCGCACCTGGTGAGGGCGGCGACCGCCCGAGCAACCGCGGAAATCCTGCAATGTTTCCCGATCACGACTTCGGCATCCGCGATGCACTACAGCCCGGACGTGCAGGGCTCGATCACCAGCAAGGATGTCCTCCTCCACGCCTTCACGATCGTCCGTCTCTTCGGGCCGACCTTCTACCTGCGCTGTGTGAAGGCGATCGCGAGCGGGCGTCCCTGCACCTTCCTCGAAGTCCTGGCAGAGCGTCACTGATCCAGGCGCGCGCCCGTGCGCGGTAGGCGTTGCTCCGGCGCACTCCCGTCACCCGTTTGCAGCAGCCCCGTCGCGGCGCATGCGCCGGTCCGGCGCGCGGCCCTCCGGCCTCTCCGCAGACGCTCGCTGCACGGGGGAGCTTCCGACGGGGTGGGCGGCGGCGGACCCGGGTCAGCGGATTTGGGCCGCCGAGTCCGCTCCCCGCCGCCCACGACGGTGTCAGCGGGTCGACAGCGCGGTGGACGCTCCCTCGACCGTTTGGCACAGTCCCGCCGTGGCGCGCGATCCCCGCTATCGACCGTACCGCGTGGCGCTGTGGGTGTTCTACCTCCTCGTCGTGGGCGTCTCGTCCGGGATCGCCATCCGCTCGATCGTCAAGAACCTGAGCGGCCCCGCCTACCCGGTCGCGGAGGGAGGGCTCCCCACGCGTGCGGCACTGCGGGTGTGCGTGACGGAGCTCGAGGCGCTTCACAAGGAGCAGAACGAGCGCGCGTGGCGGCTCGGGACGGACGCCGGCGAGGGCGACGCCGTGCACCGCTGGCAGGTCTGGTCGCGCGAGTGGGAGCAGCGGGTGCGGGATCTCGCGGAGCGCTGCCGGCTCGATGCGTCCGTGCCGGTGCGGGAGGAGTACGGCGGGCGCGAGGAGCTCGCGCAGGCCCGCGACGCGGTCCTCGCGGTGCACCGCGCGTACGCGGCGCAGGTGAGCAGGTTCGCGCAGGAGGAGGCGAAGCTCGCGCACGTCGCGGCCGCCGCGCTCCGGGAGGCGCGCGCGGCGCTCGCGCGGCCGCCGGAGCGGCGCTAGCGACTCACGGGCATCGCACGCAGCCAGGGTCGCCCGCCGTGCAGCCCGCGGGCGACTCGGGAACGGTGAGGAACATCCAGCGGTAGAGCTGCGTCTCGAACCCGGGCGACGGAGTGCGGTTGGGCAGGGCGGACGGCGGGTTGTCGTTCGCGTTCGGATCGAACCCGTTCGACACGACCAGCTCGACGATGTGCACCGCGCCGACGTTCTTCCCGGTGCCGCCGCCCGTGTTCTCGATCGTCGGGAAGCTGTCGTAGGGGTGGAACGTGTACGTCGGGACCTGTCGCTCGGTGACCGGCGGGTTGACGCTCACTCCCAGGATCGTGAATTCCTTCTCCCAGCTGTATCGCGCCGAGTCGTTCGGATCGTAGTTCACGAACCAACGAGCGACGACCGGCTCGATCGTGTTCACATCGATGATCTTCGCGTCGAGGGGGAAGGTCGGCGCCGTCGTGCATCCGGCCGGGACCCGGACGACCGTCCCGCCGCTCGTGATCCCGTCCACCACGATGCGCGGCGGCGTGATGGCCGTTCCGGCGGCGTAGTCCGGCAGCGGCTGCGGAATGGGGCAGCCGACGAGCGCCGCCGTGGCCGCGAGCGCCGCGGCCATCCGCGCGCCCCTCACGACGGCTCCTCCTCGTCCGGCGGCAGGACCACGCCGTGGCGCTCCGCCTCGAGCTTCTCCAGGTGGCGGAAGATCGTGCGCGGGTCGACGCCGAGGTCCTTCGCCGTCTTCGTGCGGTTCCCGCCGTTCCGCTCGAGGACGTCGTTGATGTAGCGCTTCTGGAACTCCTCCTTCGCCTGCGCGAGCGGCAGGATCGGCTCGAGGACCTCCGGCCGCAGGTCGAGGTCCTCCGCGGAGACGAGCGCGCGGTCCGCGAGGACGACCGCCTTCTTCACGCGGTTCTCGAGCTCGCGGATGTTGCCGGGCCAGGCGTACTTGCGCATGGCGACGAGCGCGGACGGCGTGAAGCCCCGCACGCGCGAGGCGAACTCCTTGGCGTACTTCTGCAGGACCCACCGCGCGATGACGACGATGTCCTCGCCGCGCTCGCGGAGCGGCGGGAGCGGGATCGAGACGACGTTCAGGCGATAGTAGAGGTCCTCCCGGAACGCGCCCTTCTTGATCTCCTCCTCGAGGACCTTGTTCGTCGCGGCGACGACGCGGATGTCGACCGGCTCGGGGCGGGTGTCGCCCACCTTGGTGACGGCGCGCTCCTGGAGCGCGCGCAGGAGCTTCACTTGAAGCGCCCCGGGCATGTCGCCCACCTCGTCGAGGAAGAGCGTGCCGCCGTGCGCCGCCTGGAACTTGCCCGCTCGGGTGGCGACGGCGCCGGTGAAGGCGCCCTTCACGTGCCCGAACAGCTCCGACTCGAGGAGCGACTCCGGGATGGCGCCGCAGTTCACCGCCACGAACGTCCCTGCGGCCCGCGAGGAGCGCCGGTGGATCTCTCGCGCGACGATCTCCTTGCCCGTGCCGGTCTCGCCCGAGACGAGCACCGAGATGTCGGTCCCGGAGACCTTCTCGATGCGCCGGTACACCTCGCGCATCGAGGCGCCCGCGCCGATGAGGTCGCCGTACTGGCGCGACGAGACCGCCTCCCGCAGGGCGACGTTCTCGCGCCGCAGGGAGTCGAGGAGGAGGGCGTTCTGGAGCAGGAGCGAGGCCTGCGCCGCGAAGACGGTGAGCACCTCGAGCGCGCGGTCGTCGAAGAGCGACACCACGTTGTCGTTGCCGAGGTAGATGACGCCGAACGGGTCGCCCTTCTGCATGAGCGGCGCGCACAGCACCGAGCAGAGCTTCAGGTTCACCACCGACGAGGAGCCGGACCACTCGGCGTCGTGCAGCGCGTCGGCGACGACGAGCGGGCGCCGCGTCTCGACCACGCGCTGGACGATGGAGTCGGAGACGCGCTCCAGCGCGTCGGCGATGGTCTCGCGCGCGACGTTGCGCGCGGCGCGGACGGTCATCTCGCCGTCCTCGAGGAGGATCACGAACCCCTTGTCGGCGTGCGTCACCTCGAGGAGGGCGTCGAGGAGCTCCTCGAGGAGGCGCGGCACGTCGCCCGCCGAGAGGAGCCGGTCGGAGAAGCGGACCAGCGAGTCGAGCGCGACCAGGCGCTGCGCGCCCTGAGGGCGCGGCGCCGCGGCGCGCGGGGCGGGGTCGAAGAACAGCTCCGTCGCCGCCACCCGGATGCGGTCGCCCGGCCCGAGCCGCCACGCCGCGCGGCGCTTCCCGTTCACGGTCATGTCGGCGGAGTCGTGGGCCGCCGCGTTGTAGTCCTTCCCGTCGAAGTGGATGTGGAGCGCGGTGCGCGGCAGCGCGGGATCGGAGATCGCGACGTCGTTCTCCGCGTCGCGCCCGACGCTCGTGATGCGCTTCACGAGCGCCACCTCGCGCTCGCTGCCGTCGGGTCCCTTCACGATCAGCGTCGCCATGCCGGTCACCTAGAAGCCCCACTCCAGCTTGAGGTTCCCGCCGCCGCGGGACGGCGTGATCTCCGTCTCCACGCGCGGGATGAAGTTCCGGTGCGCGTCCCAGACGCCATAGCCGTAGAGCGCCCAGAAGAGCCCCGCCGAAACGTACTTCACCGCGTCGATCTGCGAGAGCAGCGTGCGGGCGGAGTCGGAGTAGGGCGGACGCGAGCAGCCCGACTGGCCCGAGATGCAGGTGCGGCTCGGGTCCTGCGCGATCTGGTTGTGGAACACGATCGCGGAGACGTTCACGAGCCCGAGCACGATCTGGCCCGCCGCGATGGCGGTGCCCTTGGCGCGGTCGCCGTTCTGGAACTGCCCGGCGCCGAGCGGCATCCAGTTGAAGAGGTAGACGCGCTCCTCGACGCGCACGACCTTGCCCGGCGGGCCGGTGCGGGCCTGCTCCTCGGTGATGAGGCGCCGCCGCGCCTCGTCCGCCATGCGCTGCTGCTCGCGCAGCTCGCGCCTGCGCTCGCGGAGCGGCGCGAGCGTCGGCTCGTGCTCCTTCTTCACCGCGTCGAAGAACTCGACGATGGGCGGCGGGACGAGGAACGCGTCGAGCGCGTAGTCCGGCTCGAACGAGAGGAGGTTCACGAACGCGGCGCGGGCCGCGAGCTTGTCGCCGAGCTGGTACTCGGCGATCCCGAGCATGCGCCAGGCGTCGACGGCCTCGGCGTCGGTGAGCTGCGGGTTGCCGGCGAGCACCTGGCGCAGCGTGCCGGCCGCCTCGGCGTAGGCGCCGAACTCGAAGCGGTCCTTCGCGCGCTTCAGCTCCGGGGGCGCGACGAGGAGCATGCCGATGAGGAGCGGGATCACTTGATCTCCTCCACGCCCGGGACCGGGGACGGGGCGTCGGGATCGAGGTCGGGCGCGGTCGCGTCGGACCCGAAGGGCGACACGATCGTCTCCGCGCCCGGGCCGGGCACGATGGTCTCCGCCCCGGCGCGCAGCGTCACCTTCACCTCGCGCCGCGCGCCGCTGGAGAGCTCGAGCGCGATCGTCGCCGACGCCTCGTACGGCGTGGCGCCCCCGCCCGGGATCGGCACGGGCAGCGCGATGCGCTGCGAGTCCCCGGCGGTGCCGAGGAGCTGCCCGTCCACGAAGACGCGCGTGGCGCCGTCGCCGTCGACGCGGAGCCGCGCGGGCCGGGGCTCGAGCGGCACGCGCAGCTCGCCGATGCGCGCCGCCTCCTCCGCGGTGATCTGGCGGACGAAGGGAGCGCAGCAGGCGTGCTCGATCTGCACGAGGTGCGGCTTCCCCGGCGCGAGCGAGAAGCGGACGACCTGCTCTCCGCGCGCGACCTCCACCCCGTCGAGGAGCGCGCGCTGCGCGTACGGGCGGACGTGGACCGCGAGCGTCGCCCCTTGCGCCGCGGACGCGCGCGGGGGCGGAGCCGCAGGGTGGGTGGCGGACGTCGAGGCGTGGGCGACGGGTGCGGGGGTCGGCGCATCGGGCCCGGCCGCCGCGGGCGCGAGCGGATCGCCCGCGCCTCCGGCGGGCGCCGGCGAGGGGGAGGAGGCCGCGACCTCGGCCCGATCCGCCGCGGGGGCGGCGGCCGTCGGCGCCCGCGGGGGCTCCGCCTCGGGCCGGGGCCGCGCCGCGATCGCGAGCCATGCGGCGCCCACCACCCCGGCGAAGCCGAGCGCGGCCGCCGCGACCACGACCCCCCGGCGCCACCGCCGCCGCCGGGAGATGCGGGCGAGCTTCTCGCGCACCGCCGCGTTCTCGGGGTCGAGGGCGAGCACGCGGTCGTAGAACGCGAGCGCCCGGGCCGCGGCGCCCTCCGCGAGCGCGCCGTCGCCGAGCGCGATGAGCGTGGCCGTGGCGCGCGCGGGGAACGCCGCGCGGAAGACCGCCGGATCGCGCAGGAACTCCTGGAGCGCGTCGTCCGGGTGATCGATGCCGACCTGCGCGAGGGCGCGATCGAGCGCGGCGCGGATGGCCGCGGCGCTCTCGGGGCGGCCCGCCGGGTCCACGGACAGGCACGCCACGATGAGCTCGGCGAGCGGATCCGGCACGCGCGCGTCGACGGCGCGCGGGTCCTCGAAGTCGCCCTCGAGCACCCGCCGCAGGATGGCGGTCGGATTCGGCGCGGCGAACGGGAGATTCCCGGTGGCGAGCCAGTACAGGATCGTCCCGAGCGAGAAGAGGTCGCTGCGCGCGTCGGCGTCCTCCCCCTCCACGATCTCGGGCGCCATGTGGTGCGGCGAGCCCACGAGCGCGCCGGTCATCGTCATGCGCTCGTCGGACGCGAGGATGCGCGCGATGCCGAAGTCGGCGAGCTTCACCGCGGGCGCGTC
>DASSQM010000083.1:0-3630 GCA_035702465.1 Anaeromyxobacter sp.
CGCGTACGACCACCCCTTCCTCTGGGGCTCGAAGCGGACCGGCCCGGACCTCGCGTTCGAGGGCTGGCTCAAGCCGTCGGCCGCGTGGCAGGTCGCGCACTTCGAGAACCCGCAGGCGGTGGTGGCGCGCTCGAACATGCCGTCGTACGCCTTCTTGAAGCGGGAGAAGCTCGACCCCACCGACGTCGCCGCGCACATGCGCGCGCTCCGGCGCGTCGGCGTGCCCTACGGCACGGACGCCGAGATCGCCGCGGCCGCGCGGCAGGTCGAGGGCAGGACCGCCATGGACGCGCTCGTCGCGTACACGCTCTCGCTCGGGAAGGCCGTGAACCGTGGCGGGCCGGGCGGCGTCGACGTCGACCTCGGCCAGGAGAACCCGCTCGCCCACTCGGTCGAGGCCGTCGTGAAGGGGAAGAAGCTCTGGGAGGCGAACGGCTGCGGCGCCTGCCACGGCGACGAGGCGCAGGGCGTCGACGGCGTCGCCCCGAGCCTCGTCGACGACGCGTTCCTGGGAGTGAAGGGCGACCTCCCGGACGCGGCCTACTTCACCATGATCAAGGCGGGCAGCGACGCGAAGGCGGCGCTCGGGCGGCCCGGGGTGAAGGACGGCGGCATGCAGGCGTTCGGCGGGGACCTCGGGGACGAGGACATCTGGTCCATCGTCACGTGGCTCCGCAACCAGAAGGCCCACGAGGCGGCCGAGGGCCACCACGACGAGAAGGCCGAGCACGCGCCGCCGGCCCCGGTCCCCGGCGACAAGCGCTAGGAGGGCGCCATGGCGATCCAGCAAGAGATGGACGACCTCTCCGCGTTCGAGGCGAAGGAGACGTCGCGGAAGCTGCCCGCCGGCTGGCTCCTCCTGTTCTGGGGACTCATCGCCTGGGGCATCTGGTACCTGTGGACGTACACGCCGGGATTGGGCGGCTGGACGCAGACGCAGGACCTCGACGGCGGCGGGGCCTCCACCGGCACGAACGTCCTCGCGACCGTGCTCTTCACCGCGATCCCGACCGCCGCCGCGATCCTCATCGTCCTCGGCCAGCGGAGGAAGAAGCCCGCGCCGTAGTGATGCACGAACGGTTCATCGACGGCATGACGACCGACCTCGCCTACTTCGTCTTCGGCGCGACCCTGTGCGTGCTCCTCGCGGGGATCGCCGTCTTCTACTACCGGCGCAGCCGCAAGGAGCGCGTCGAGTCACCGAAGTATCGAATGCTCGAGGATGACGAGGAGCGGTAGGTTCCGCCGCTGGCGGCGCGCGGCGGGGGCCGCCCAGGCCGCCGTGATGCTCGGCCTCCCGTTCGTGCGGGTGGGCGGTGAGAGCGCGCTCCGGCTCGACGTGCCGGCGGGGAGGCTGCACGCGTTCGGCGCCTCGTTCGCCATCGACGAGGCGTTCGTCGTCCTCGCCGCCGTGCTCCTCGTCACGGTCCTCTTCCTCCTCGTGACGCTGCTGCTCGGGCGCGTCTGGTGCGGCTGGGCCTGCCCGCAGACGGTCCTCGCCGATCTCACCTCGGCGCGGCGGCCGCTCGGGCGCGTCGCGTCGGCGCTCGTCGTCTCCGCGGTGGTGTCGGCGAGCATCGTGTGGTGGTTCGTCTCGCCGTACGAGTTCTTCCCGCGGCTGGCCGCCGGCGCGCTCGGTCCGGTGGTGGCGGGCTCGTGGGCGGCGCTGTTCGCGATCCTCTTCCTCGACCTCACGCTGCTCCGCGCCCGCTTCTGCGCGACGGCGTGCCCCTACGCGAAGCTGCAGGGCGTCCTCTTCGACCGCTCGACGCTCGTCGTCGCGTACGACGCGCGGCGCGCGGCGGACTGCGTGGACTGCGAGGCGTGCGTGCGCGTCTGCCCGACGGGCATCGACATCCGCCACGGCCTCCAGACGGAGTGCATCGCCTGCGCCGAGTGCGCCGACGCCTGCGCGCCCATCATGGCGAAGCTCCGCCGCGCGCCGGACCTCGTCGGCTACTTCTTCGGCGAGCCCGGCGGCAGGGCGCGGCCGCTCCGGCCCGCCGCGCTCGCGCTGGGGGGCGGCGCGATCGCCGCGACGGCGCTCCTCGTGGCCGTGGTCGCCGCCCGCGCGGTGCTCGACCTCTCCGCGGTGCCGGAGTTCGGCTTCGCGCCGCGCCGGGCGCCGGACGGGAGGGCGGTGAACGCGTACAGCGTGGCGCTCGAGAACCACGGGCGCGCGCCCGTCACCGTCGCGCTCGCGCTCTCCGCGCCCGGCGCCGACGTGGCGCTGCGCCCGGACCGCGTCGCGCTCGGCCCCGGGGAGCGGCGGCAGGTCCGCCTCGTCGTCACCGCGGGCGGCCTCGCGCCGGGGCGCGTCCAGGGCGAGCTCTCCGCGGCCGTGAGCCGCGGCGGAGCGATCGTCGAGCGCCGCACGCAGCGGCTCGCGCTCGTCTCGCCGGAGGCCGCGCCGTGAAGCTGCTCGTCGGCGCGGTCGCGGCGGCGGTCCTCGCGCTCGTCGCGGGCACGGTGTGGTTCGCCGCCGGCGTCCGCGAGGAGACCGTGGTCTCGAACCCGTACGAGGAGGGGCTGAAGGTCGGGCACGGACACCACGACGGCGCCGCCGCGGTGGCGCCGCCCGCGTGCGACCTCGGCGCGTCGCCGTGCGCGGGCGTGCTCGCGGGGGGCGGCACGGTGCGCGTCGAGCTCGCGCCGCGTCCGCTCGCCACCATGAAGGAGCTCGCGGTGCGCGTGGACCTCGGCGCCGACGCCCCGCCGGACGCGCGGGTGAGCGTCTCCTTCTCGATGCCCGGCATGGCGATGGGCGAGAACCGCTCCCTGCTCGCGCGGACCGGACCGGGGCGCTTCGAGGGGAAGGCGGTGCTGGTGCGCTGCCCGAGCGGGCGGCGCGAATGGACGGCGGAGGTCGAGGTGGCCCCGCCTGGCGCCGCCGCGCGCTCGGCGCGCTTCCCGCTGGCGGTGGCGGAGTGATGCCGTCCGCCGCCGTCCTCCTCGCGTTCGCGACCGGCTTCCTCGGGAGCTTCGGCCACTGCGTCGGCATGTGCGGCCCGCTCGTCGGGTCGCTCGCGCTCGCGGCGGCGCCGCTCGGGCCGCGGCGCTCGCTCACCGGGCAGCTCGCGTACCACGCCGGGCGCGTCACGACGTACGGCCTCATCGGCGCCGCCATGGGCATCACCGGCTCGTTCGTGAACGTCGCGGGCCGGCTCGCGGGGCTCCAGCAGGCCGTGGCGATCGCGGCGGGCACGCTCATGATCCTCGTCGGGCTCGGCGCCGCGGGCGCCACGGTCGCGCTGAAGCGGCTCGAGGCGCGCGCGTCGGGGAAGGTGATCGCCCTCGTCCGCGGCGTGATGGAGGGCGGCGGCCCGTCGCGGCTCTACCCGACCGGCCTCGCCCTCGGGCTGCTCCCCTGCGGCCTCTCCTGGACCGTGTTCCTCGGCGCCGCCGGCACCGGGAGCCTGCCGGAGGGGCTGCTCCTCGCCCTCGCCTTCGGCGTCGGGACCGTCCCCGCGCTCCTCCTCGTCGCCGCCGCCGGCGTGGTCATCGGGCAGCGCACCCGGGGGATCCTCGCCCGGGTCGGCGGCGTGCTCGTCGCGGCGCTCGGGGTCCTGTTCCTCCTCCGCGCCGCCGGAGCGCTGACGTGACGACGCCCGCCGCGGCGGCGCGCCTCCG
>DASSQM010000084.1:0-6078 GCA_035702465.1 Anaeromyxobacter sp.
GGAGACCGATCGTGAAGACGCGCAGGCAGATCGCGATCGCCGACCACCTGTGGGAGGCGTTCGAGCGCATGGCCCGGGAGATGGGCTCGGACCGCGACGCGCTCGTGAACCAGGCGATGCACGTGTTCGCGAGGCTGAACGGCTTCGTGGTTCCGGGCGCGCCTGCGGACGCGCCCGGCGCGGTGGCCCCGCCGCCGCCGCTCCCGCGGAAGTCCGTCGCCGAGGAGGTGCTCGAGGCGGCGGAGCGCCTGGAGCAGGGCATCCACGAGCCGACGCCGCTCGAGGTGGAGGTGGGGACCGCGAGCGGCCTCCTCCTCGTCCGCGAGGACGGCACGCCGCTCGAGGTCTCGAAGGAGCGCTTCGTCATCGGCCGCGGCCGCCACTGCGATCTCGTCATCGACTCGGGGAAGGTCTCCCGCGAGCACGCGGCGATCTCGAAGGGGCCCGAGGGGTGGTTCATCGAGGACCTCGGCTCGTCGAACGGGACCTGGTTCCGCCGCGAGCGCGTGACGCGGAAGCAGATCGCCGACGGCGACGAGTTCTTCGTCTGCGCCGAGAAGATCCGTTGCGTGCTGCGCTGACGATCCGCTCGCCCTGAGCTCGGCGAAGGGCGAACGCGCGGCGAGCACATTCGAGCTGCCGTCGGCGCTCTGCGCGGCTATCGTTCGGGCCGGCATGCCGACGCTGACCCTCATCGACGGCTCGGGGTTCATCTTCCGGGCGTACCACGCGATCCCGCACCTCTCGACGACGAAGGGCGTCCCGACGAACGCCGTCTACGGCTTCACCACGATGCTCCTCAAGTCGCTGCGGGAGCACGAGCCCACGCACGTCGCGCTCGTGTTCGACGCCGGGCGCAAGAGCTTCCGGAACGACCTCGACCCCCAGTACAAGGCGAACCGGCCGGAGGCGCCGGACGACCTCCAGGTCCAGTTCCCGCTCGTGCGGGACGTCGCCCGCGCACTCGCCGTTCCGATCGTGGAGGAGCCCGGCGTGGAGGCGGACGACGTGATCGCCACGCTCGCGTGCCGCGCCCGCGAGAAGGGCTGGGACGTCGTCGTCGTCACGGGCGACAAGGACTTCGCGCAGCTCGTCGACGGAAAGCTCTCCCTCTACGACCCGATGGCCGAGGCGAGCGGGCGGGGAGGGCGGACCGCCGCGGCGGAGGTGGAGAAGAAGCTCGGGATCCGCCCGGACCAGGTCGTCGAGTACATGGCCATCCTCGGGGACAAGATCGACAACGTCCCCGGCATCCCGGGCATCGGCGAGGTGACGGCCGCCTCGCTCGTGCGCCACTTCGGCACCGTCGAGGAGATGCTGCGCCGGCCGGAGGAGATCCCGAAGGCGGTGGCGCGCGGCGGCGAGAAGGTGAAGGACAAGATCGTCGCGAACGCCGAGCGGATCCGGCTCAACCGGCGGCTCGTGCAGCTCGACTGCGACCTCGCGCTGCCGTTCGCGCCGGACTCGTTCGGGCGGCGATCGCCCGACGAGGCGCGGGTGCGCGCGCTCTTCTCGGACCTCGAGTTCTCGCGGCTCCTCAAGGACCTGCCCGCGCCGCCGCCCACGCCGCGCACCGAGAAGGCGGAGGTGGTCGCGGACGCGGCGGCGCTGGCGTCCGCGGGCGAGGCGCTCCGCGGCGCGCCGGCCGTGGCGATCCGTCTCATCCTCGCGGGCGCCGCGCCGCGCGTGGACCCCCTCGTCGGGGTGGCGGTCTCGGGCGCCGGCCGCGCGTTCTACCTGCCGCTCGCGCACCGCTTCCTGGGCGCGCCGACGCAGCTCTCGCCCGAGGCGGTCCGGGACGCGCTGCGGCCGCTCGTGGAGGGCGAGCGCCCCGTGCACGCGCACGACCGCAAGGCGGCGACGCACGCGCTCGCGCAGCTCGGGCTCGCGCTCCGCGCGCCGGGCGAGGACACGGAGCTCGCGAGCCGGCTGCTCCTGCCCACGCGCCGCGAGCACGCCCTCGCCGACGTGGCCCGCGAGCGGATCGCGTGCGAGCTGCCCCGCGACCCGTCGGGCGGGGACGCGGCGCGGAGGTCGGAGCGCGTGCCGGTGGAGACGCTCGAGGTGGAGCGCGTCGCGGCGTGGCTCGCGCCCTGCGCGGCGTCGATCCTGGACCTCGCGCCCGCGCTCGGCCGCGCCATGGAGGAGGAGGGCGTCCTCTCGCTCTACCGCGACGTCGAGCTCCCGCTCGTGCCGGTCCTCGTCGACATGGAGCGCGCGGGCATCCTCGTCGACAGGGGCGCGATGTCGGACATGAGCGCGGAGTTCGGGCGCTCCATGGCGGAGCTGGAGGAGCGGATCCACGCGGCGGCGGGGCACCCGTTCAACATCGCGTCGACGCGCGAGCTCGCCCAGGTGCTGTTCGAGGAGCTGAACCTGCCCATCCTGAAGCGGCTCAAGACCGGGCCGTCCACTGACCAGGACGTGCTCGAGAAGCTCGCCGAGCAGCACGAGCTGCCGCGGCTCGTGCTCGAGCACCGCGCGCTCGCGAAGCTGAAGGGCACGTACGTCGACGCGCTGCCGCAGCTCGTCGACGCGGCGGACGGCCGCATCCACACGACGTTCCACCAGGCCGGCGCCGCGACGGGCCGCCTCTCCTCGACGGACCCGAACCTCCAGAACATCCCCATCCGCACGGAGCTGTCGCGGCGGATCCGGGCGGCGTTCGTGGCGCCGGCCGGCAGGCGGCTCCTGTCCGCGGACTACTCCCAGATCGAGCTGCGGATCCTCGCGCACTACTCGGACGACCCCGCGCTCGTGGAGGCGTTCCGGAATCGCGAGGACATCCACACCCGCACCGCCGCGGAGACGTTTGGCGTCGCGCCCGCCGAGGTGAAGCCGGACATGCGCCGCGTGGCGAAGATGCTGAACTTCGGCATCGCGTACGGGCTCTCGGCGTTCGGCCTCGCGCAGCGGCTCGACCTGCCGGACGCCGAGGCGCGCAAGATCATCGCGCGCTACTTCGAGCGCTACGCCGGCGTGAAGCGCTACATCGACTGGTCGATCGACGAGGCGCGCAAGAAGGGCGAGTCGCGGACGCTCTACGGCCGCGTGCGCGCCATGCCGGAGCTCGCGTCGCGAAACCCGGCGCTGCGGAACGCCGCCGAGCGGACCGCCATCAACACGCCGATCCAGGGGACGGCCGCGGACATCGTGAAGATCGCCATGATCCGGGTCCACGCCGCGCTCGCGAAGGAAGGGCTCGACGCGAAGCTGCTCCTGCAGGTCCACGACGAGCTCGTGCTCGAGGTGGGCGAGAAGGACCTCGCGGCGGTGGAGGCGCTGGTCCGGCGGGAGATGGCGGCCGCGGCGGCGCTCAAGGTGCCGCTCGACGTGGAGGTGGGGCACGGGCGGAGCTGGGCGGAGGCGCACTAGGCGGTCCCGACCTCGACCGCGACCCCGACCTCGACCCCGACCGCGACCGCGACCGGAAGCCTACGCGAACTCCCGCGCGAGCTCCTCGCACGGGAACCCGGGGGGCGGCTTCTCCGGGAGCTTCGCGCCCATGAGGCCGACCTTCAGGCCCGCGTCCTTGAGCCGCTTCGTCGCGCGCGAGCTGCAGATGGCGAGCACGATGAGCCCGAGGATGTTGGGGAGGAACGCGCCGAGCGCCCACAGCAACGCGAAGGAAGAGCCGAGCGCCTTCGTCACGCGGTAGACCGCGACGATCATCCAGATGCGCGTGGCGAGCACGAGCAGGACGAGGGCGATCGCGATCCCCCCGCCGGCCGTGTTCGGGACGAGGGTGCCACCGGCGCTGAGCGAGAGCGGGACCGCGAGGATGCCCGCGAGCAGCGCGAACATCGCCTGGCGCTGGGAGTCGGCGACGCGCTTCAGCGTGCTCCATCTCGGGAGCGGGGACGGCGCGGCGGAAGCAGGGCGAGCCGGCTGGGCGGCGGAGAAGGGCATGCCGTCATTGGGGCATGCGCCCGCGGCCGGATCAACGGCGGGTCTCACCTACATCGGAGCCGATGTCACGGCCGCACCGCCGCTCTCGCGCGCCGTCACCGCAGCAGCCACGAGAGGACGCGGTCCAGCTTCTTTCCGTACGGCGGATACACGATGGACGGGACGTACCCGAGCCCCGACCGGAAGACCGCCTTCTCGTGCGAGAAGGTGAGGAAGCCCTCGAACCCGTGGTGCCTGCCCATCCCGCTGTTCCCGATGCCGCCGAACGGCAGCGACGGCACGGTCGCGTGGATCGCCGCGGCGTTCACGCAGGCCCCGCCGGAGATGGTCCGGCGGAGCACGTCGTCGGCGCGCGCGGCGTCCTTCGTGTACACGTACAGCGCGAGCGGGCGCGGGCGGGCGTTGACGTACTCGATCGCCTCCTCGATCGATCGGTAGGTCACCACCGGCAGGATCGGGCCGAAGATCTCGTTGCGCATGACCTCCATGTCGTCGCGCGGGTCGAGCACGAGGGAGAGCGGCATCTTGCGCTCGGCGCGGTGGACGGAGACGTCGCCGCCGCCGAGCGGGACGACGCGCGCGCCCTTCTTCGTGGCGTCGTCGAGATACGACAGCAGCCGATCGAGGTTCCGGTCGTCGATGATGCCCGTGCTCTGCGGGTTCGTCGCGTAGGACGGGAGCATCCGCGCCACGGCGTCGTTCGCGAGGGAGACGAACGCGTCGCGCCGGTCCGCGGGCACGAGCACGTAGTCGACGTTGACGCACATCTGGCCGTTCTTGATGAACTTGGCCGCGAGGACGTTGGCCGCCGTCGCGGCGTCCACGCTGTCGGGCGCGAGGATGGCGGGACACTTGCCGCCCAGCTCGAGCGTGACGGGCGTGAGGTTCTCGGCCGCGGCCCTCATCACGAGCTTCGCCACCGAAGGCCCGCCCGTGTAGAGGAGGTGGTCCCACGGCATCGCTGCGAACGCGCGGGCCAGCTCGACGCCCCCGGTCACCACCGCCGCGCGATCCCGGTCGAACGTGTGGCTCACCATCTCCTTCACGAGCTCGGCGCTCGCGGGCGCGAGCTCCGACGGCTTCAGGATCGCGCGGTTGCCCGCGGCGAGGATGTCGGCGAGCGGCCCGACGGAGATGTCGATCGGGAAGTTCCACGGCGACAGGTTCCCGACCACTCCCTTGGGCTGGTACATGACGTACGTCTTGCTCAGGCCGTAGAGCGTGAGGCTGGCCGGCCTCGGCTGCGGCCTCATCCACGCCTTGAGGTGCGCGCGTGCGAAGCGGGCGCGCTCGATCGGCCCCATGAGCTCGCAGAGGGCGGTGAGCTGGGGCGGGTGGGTGCGGAAGTCCGACGCGAGAGCCTCCTCCGCGTTCCGGCGATGGCGCTTCAGCATCGCCTCGAGCGCCTTCAGCAGCTCGATCCGCTCGGCGTACGGCGGGTAGGGGTTCTTGCGAAAGGCCTCGCGCTGGGCGTCGAAGATCGAGACGAGCTCGGCATCGGGCCGGGCGGCGCGCGCGGTGCGCTCCGCGGAGGCGGTCGTCGGCAGCTCCATGAGAGCACCCTCCGTCGATGGGGCGACCCGGAGTGTGCTCCCGGCGCGGGGCGCGGACTCCGCGCACGTTGGGGTGCCCCCGTTGCCGGGGGAGTCGGGACGACCGCGACCCCGTGCGCGCCTTCACCGCAGCAGCGCGTCGATCCGCTCCAGCGCCTCGCGCGCACCCGCGGCGATCCCGACGTGCGGCGGCTCGATCTCCGGCTCGCGCACGTTGATGCGGATCACCGCCCCGCGCGTTCCGAGTTGCTCGGACATGTGGCGAATGGTCGGGATCGCCGTCCCGGCGCCCAGCTCGACCACCGCGAGGCGCGCGCGCCGGTGCTCCTGCAGGAATTCGTCGAGCAGCTCGCGCTGCGCGTCGCTGCGCGCGGAGAGCCAGGACCAGTCGCCGAACATCAGGATGTTCGGGCGGGAGACACCGCTGCAGCGCGGGCAGCGGGGGACGTGGTGCGCCCGCATCGTCTCGAGGTCGACGTCGACCCCCTCGTCGTTCTCCCAGATGGCGTCGCAGCAAGGGCCGGTGCACTGGAGGTGGTGGATCGAGCCGTGGACCTCCAGGATCGCGTCCGGCGCGAAGCCCGCCTTCTGGAACTGCCCGTCGACGTTCGAGGTG
>DASSQM010000085.1:0-4861 GCA_035702465.1 Anaeromyxobacter sp.
CCCGCTGCTTGTCGTGCGCCGTACCGGTCGCAAGAGTGGATCGTGGCCGAGCCGGCTCCACCCGGCAGCGGCGGCGCCACGAGCCCGGCCGCCGACGAGAGCCGTCCCGGCGGGGATGCCGGGAGCGCGCCCGCCGCGCCCACCGCCCGGCCGCGCGATCCCGCGAAGGCGCGGCGCACCCGCATCCGCGTCGCGATCGGCGCCGCGATCGTCCTCGTCGCGGTCCTCCTCTACTGGCTGCACGCCCGCCGGTACGAGGACACGGACGACGCGCAGCTCGACGGGAACATCGGCGCCGTGAGCGCGCGGGTGCCCGGGAACGTGATCGCGGTGCGCGTGGTCGAGAACCAGCCGGTGAAGGCGGGTGACGTGCTCGTCGAGCTGGACGCGACGGACCTCGAGGTCGCGCTCGCGCAGGCGAAGGCCGCCGTGGCGCAGGCGCGCGCCGGCGTCCAGGCGGAGGTGCCGAGCGTCTCGATCACGGAGACGAGCAACGACGCCGCCGTCCGGGCGGCGGACGCGGACGTCCAGGGCGCGCAGACCGACCTCGCCACCGCGCAGCGCGAGCTGGACCAGGCGCAGGCGAGCGAGCGCCTCGCCCGGACCCAGCTCCGGCGCGCCCGGCAGCTCGTCGCCGGCCAGAGCCTGCCGCGGTCGGAGCTCGATCAGCGCGCGGCGGCCGAGGAGGTCGCCCGCGCCACGGTGGCGGCGGCCGGGCAACGCGTGGAGGGGCGGAGGGCGCGGCTCGACGCCACGCGGGTGCGCCAGCGCGAGCTGCGCCAGAACGCTCCGCGCCAGCTCTCGACCCGGGAGGCGACCGTGTCGGTGCGGGAGGCGAACCTCGAGCTGGCGGAGGCGCAGCTCCGGCAAGCCCAGCTCAACCTCGCGTACGCGAAGGTGACCGCGCCGGCCGACGGCATCATCGGCCGCAAGTCCGTGAACGTCGGCGACCGGGTCCAGCCCGGGCAGCAGCTCCTCGCGCTCACGCAGACGGGCGAGCTGTGGGTGACGGCGAACTTCCGCGAGACGCAGGTCGAGCACATGCGCGTCGGTCAGGCGGTCGAGGTCCACGTCGACGCCCTCTCGCGCGACTACCGCGGCACGGTCGAGAGCTTCGGCGGCGCGACGGGATCGCGCTTCAGCCTCATCCCACCCGAGAACGCGAGCGGGAACTACGTGAAGGTCGTGCAGCGCCTGCCGGTGCGCATCCGGCTCGAGCCCGGCCAGCCGGAGATGGAGCGGCTCCGCCCCGGCATGTCCGCCGAGCCGCGGGTGAAGATCCGGTGAGCGCGACGGCGGAGCCGCAGGGCTTCACGGGAGGTCACAACCCGTGGGCGGTGGCGCTGACCGTCACCCTCGCCACGTTCATGGAGGTGCTCGACACGAGCATCGCGAACGTCTCGCTGCCGCACATCGCCGGGAACCTCTCGGTGAGCCAGGACGAGAGCACGTGGGTGCTCACCTCCTACCTCGTCTCGAACGCCGTCGTCCTGCCGGTGAGCGGCTGGCTCGCGTCCCGCTTCGGCCGCAAGCGCTTCTACATGAGCTGCGTCGTCGTCTTCACGGCGAGCTCGTTCCTGTGCGGCGTGGCGCCGAGCCTGGGCGCGCTCGTCTTCTTCCGCGTCCTGCAGGGGCTGGGCGGCGGCGGGCTCGGCCCGAGCGAGCAGGCCATCCTCGCCGACACCTTCCCGCCGAGCCGGCGCGGCATGGCGTTCGCCGTGTACGGGATGGCCGTCGTGCTCGCGCCGGCCATCGGGCCGACCCTGGGCGGCTGGATCACCGATCACTTCAGCTGGCGCTGGGTCTTCTTCATCAACGTGCCGGTGGGGATCGCGTCCCTGCTCCTGTCGAGCCGCATGGTGGTGGACCCGCCCTGGATCGCGGAGGGGAGGTCGCGCGCGGGGTCCATCGACTACGTGGGGCTGGGCCTCGTGGCGGTCGGGCTCGGCGCGCTCGAGTACGTCCTCGACAAGGGGCAGGAGGACGACTGGTTCGCCTCCCGCACGATCACGGCCTTCGCGATCGTCGCCGCCGCCGCGCTCCTCTCCTTCGTCCTCTGGGAGCGGCGGCAGGAGCACCCCGTGGTGGACGTCCGGATGTTCCGCAGCCGCAGCTTCGCCACCGCGAACGTCCTGATGGTCGTCCTCGGGATGGCCCTCTACGGCAGCACCGTGCTCCTCCCCCAGTACGTGCAGGTGTGGATGGGCTGGACGGCGGAGCAGGCCGGCAAGGCCCTCTCGCCGGGCGCCCTCGTCGTCATCGCGCTCCTGCCGCTCGTGGGCCGCCTCGTCTCGAAGGTCGACACGCGCTGGCTCATCGCGTTCGGATGCAGCGTGCTCGCCGCCTCGCTCTTCCACATGGCGCACACGCTCTCCCCGGGCATCGACTTCCGGACCGCGGTGCTCTTGCGCGCCTACCAGTCGATCGGGCTCGCCTTCCTGTTCATCCCCATCAACACCGTCGCGTACGTCGGCGTCCCGCCCGAGAAGAACAACGCCGTCTCCGGCATCATCAACCTCTCGCGCAACCTGGGCGGGCAGCATCGGCATCGCGTTCGTCACCACCACCATCGCGCGCAGAGCGCAGTGGCACCAGGCGAGCCTGGCAGAGCACCTCGACGCCGGGAGCGCCGCCCTCCAGGCGAGGCTCGCGGCCATGGCCCAGGCGTTCGAACGCGCGGGCAGCTCCTCGATGGAAGCCACCCGCCGCGCGTACGGCGCGATCTACCGCGAGGTGATCCGGCAGGCGCAGACGCTCGCGTACCTCGACGCGCTGTTCCTGCTCGGCTGCTTCTGCGCGCTGGTGGTGCCGCTCGTGTTCCTCACCCGCCGGGTGGGACCCGGCGGGGCGGCGCCGGCGCACTGAGCGTCGCGGGCTTCACTTCTTCGCCGACTGGTGGAGCGCGAACGCCGCGCCCTCCGGATCCGTGAGCTGCGCGACCCGGCCGCCCGGCACGTCCTCGGGGCCGTGCAGGACCTTCGCCCCCTTCTTCCTGGCGCGCCCGAGCGCGGCCTCGAGGTCGCTCGTCTCCGTGTAGTAGAGCCACCGGGGCGAGATGCCCGAGCCCTGCGGCGCGTTCATCATGCCGCCGAGCCGCTGGTCGCCCTGGCCGAAGACCCGGTACTTCCCGAGCGGCCCCATGTCCATCTCCTCCAGGATCTTCCAGCCGAAGAGCTGGGAGTAGAACTGGAACGCCGCCGCGCTGTCTGTCGTGGTGAGCTCGTTCCAGCAGAACTCCCCCGGCTTCGTGACGTCGTGGAGCTCCATCGCCTCGGTCTTCGGCTTGAAGACGGAGATGGTCGCGCCCTGCGGGTCGGCGATCACCGCGAACCGCCCGACGGTCGGGATGTCCGTCGGCTCCTTGTAGATCTTGCCGCCGAGCTTCCTCGCGAGCGCCGCCGTCGCGTCGACGTCGTCGACCTGCACGTGCGCCATCCACTGGGGAGGCGTCCCCATCCGCGCAGCCTCGCCCTCGAGCTTCATCTCCCCGCCGAGCGGGCCCTGGCTGCCCACCCACATCGTGTAGTCGCCGCCACCCTCGGCGAACGGCTGCGTCTTCCAGCCGACGACGTCCGTGTAGAACCCGATCGCCGCCTTCGGATCCTTGGCCATGTGCTCGTACCACACGAACGATCCCTTCTTCGCGGTCGCCATGCGCACCTCCCGGACCGCGCTGTCCGGCGCGCGGTCGCGTGCTCGGCGCCACATAACGGTGGCGTCGCGCGAGGCACGTCACGGGGAGGGGGCAAACGCACATCGACCGCCAGGGTCCGCCGCATCGGCCGTCGGGGGGAGCCGCGCCCTGATATGGTGAATGGACCGGGCTCTCGGATCGTCACCATCGTGGTGACCGCTCGGTCGGTCTGGAGGACGGCATGCGCTACCTGCTCGTCGCGGCGTCTCTGCTGCTCGGCTCGCTGACCCGGGCGGAAGCACAGGTCAACGTCGGCGTCGGGATCACGTTCCCCGGCGTGGAGATCGGCGTCAACGTGCCGGCGTACCCGGAGCTCGTCCTCGTGCCGGGCTACCCCGTCTACTACGACCCGCGCGCGGAGACGAACTACTTCTTCTACGACGGCGTGTACTGGGTGTACGCGAACGACAACTGGTACGCGAGCAGCTGGTACAACGGGCCGTGGCGGATCGTCCGCCCCGAGTACGTCCCGCTCTACGTGCTCCGCGTTCCGGTCCGCTACTATCGCGCTCCACCGCCGTACTTCCGCGCCTGGCGCGCCGAGGCTCCCCCGCGCTGGGGCGAGCACTGGGGCCGCGGCTGGGAGCGTCACCATCCGGGCTGGGACCGCTGGGACCGCCGCTACGTGCCCCGCCCCGCGCCGCTGCCCGCCTACCAGCGCGAGTACCACGGCGACCGCTACCCGCGCGAGGTCGAGCAGCAGCACGTCATCGGCGGCGAGCATTACCGCTACCGGCCGCGCGAGGCGGCCGCGCGGGAGCACTTCGCGCCCCGCCCGGCTCCGGCACCGCGCCGCGACGACCAGCGCGGCCCGCCGGGCTATCGCCGGCCGGACGACCGCGGACGCGTGCAGCGGCCGGACGCGCGCGGCCCGCAGCAGCCGCAGCAGCCCCCGCCTCAGCGCGAGTACCGGCGCGAGCCGCCGGGCCCGCCGGCGCAGGACCGCGGCCGCGCGCAGCGCGAGGAGCGGCGCGACGATCGCCGGGACGACCGGCGCGACGACGGCCGCGACGACCGCGGGCACGGGCGGCGGTAGCCGGGCGCCCGGCGCGCGAGTCCGAGGGCGGGAGCGACGCCGCGCGCGTCGACCCGCCCTCCTCCTTTCCGAGCGCCGTCAGACGGCGAACCGGATGTTGAGGATGTCCCCGTCCCTGACGACGTACTCCT
>DASSQM010000086.1:0-16993 GCA_035702465.1 Anaeromyxobacter sp.
GGCGGAAGTAGTTCTGGAAGGTGATCGAGGCCAGGGTCTGGTTTTCGGCCTGGATCTCGACGCCTTCCTTGGCTTCCACGGCCTGGTGCAGGCCGTCACTCCAACGGCGGCCGGGCATGAGGCGTCCGGTGAATTCGTCAACGATGATGACTTCGTCGTCCTTGATGACGTAGTCCTTGTCGTTGTGGAACAGCACGTGAGCCTTCAGCGACTGCTCGACGTGATGCTTCCATTCCATATGCTCGATGTCCCAAAGGCTGGGTAGATTGAGCATGCGGGCGCACTTATCGAAGCCCTCCTCCGTGAGGGCCACCGAGCGGTGCTTTTCATCAACGGTGTAGTCGCCGGTGTAATATTTCTCGCCGGGCTCCTTGCCTTCGATCACTTCGCCGCGGATGAGCTTGGGGATGATGCGGTTGATCTTGTAGTACTTGTCCGTGGACTCCTCGCTCGGACCCGAGATGATGAGCGGGGTACGGGCTTCGTCGACGAGGATCGAGTCCACTTCGTCGACGATGGCGTAGTTGAAGGGCCGCTGGACGCAGTCTTCGAGACGAAACTTCATGTTGTCGCGAAGATAATCGAAGCCGAATTCGTTGTTCGTTCCGTAGGTGATGTCGGCGTGATATGCGGCCTGGCGCTCCCGGT
This sequence comes from Anaeromyxobacter sp., assembly GCA_035702465.1. Classification (GTDB taxonomy): domain Bacteria; phylum Myxococcota; class Myxococcia; order Myxococcales; family Anaeromyxobacteraceae; genus Anaeromyxobacter. Next base: position 649 of record DASSQM010000086.1, read on the forward strand.
CATCGAGGTCGTGAACGATGACGCCGACGGAGAGGCCGAGGAACTTGTACATGCGGCCCATCCACTCGGAGTCCCGGCGGGCCAGGTAGTCGTTGACAGTGATGACGTGGACGCCCTTGCCTCCGAGGGCGTTGAGGTAGACAGGAAGGGTGGCGACGAGGGTTTTGCCCTCGCCGGTCTTCATCTCGGCGATCTTGCCGGAGTGGAGCACCGCGCCGCCGATGAGCTGCACGTCGAAGTGGCGCATCCCGAGCGCGCGCACGCCCGCCTCGCGCACGAGCGCGAAGACGTCGGGCATGAGCTCGTCGAGGGGACGGCCCTTCTTCTGCACCTGCTCCTTCCACTCGGCGACGAGCCGCGGGAAATCGGCCGCAGAAAGCGCCTTCATCTTCGGCTCGAGCTCGTTCACCCGCGCGACGAGCGGCCTGAGCTTCTTCAGCTCGCGCTCGTTCTTCGTGCCGAGGATCTTCTTGAGGACGTAATTGACCATGTGGGTTCCCGGGCCCGCCGGACCCGACCGCTCTACCGCCCCGCGGCGCAGGGGAAACAGGCCCCCGCTCGGCCGCGTTCCCCACGCGGCCGGGCGGACGGTCTTACCCCTTGAGGTAACGCAGCGCCAGACGAAATCAAACGGGAGCACCTTCGCACACTTGGGCTCCCTTTGGACATTCGGCCGGCCTCCTCTAGATTGTTCCGGTGCGGCGCGTCCTGGGGCCAGCCTTCGTGTCGGCGCTCCTCGGGTGCGCCACGGTCGCCCCGACGCGGGAGGCGCCCGTGGGGCAGCCCGCCCCGCAGGCGGCGCCCGGCTCCGACGCCTTCTCGGAGCAGGACCTGCCCGATGCCGAGGCCCCTCCGCCCCAGGCCGAGCCCGCGCCGGTCGAGGGTGGCCCGGCGCGCCCCAGGCTCGTCCGGTTCGACGACGAGCTCGCGGTCTTCGACTTCGAGGCGAGGCTCGCCGCCCGTGCGCGCGCGTACCTGGGGCGGCGCGGTCCGTTCCGGTCCAAGGGCCAGAGGTTCGGGAGCGATTGCTCGGGGTTCGTCGAGGCGGTGTACGCCGCGGAGGGGCTCCTGCTCCGCGACCTGATGCAGCGCGATGCCCCCGAGGAGCGCGGCGGCGTGAAGGCCGCCTGGTACGCAGCGCGCGCGCACGGCCGCGTCTTCCGGCCGCCGGAGTGGCCGGCGCCCGGTGACCTCGTCTTCTTCAGCGACACCTACGATCGGAACCGCAACGGCAGGGCGGACGATCGCTTCACGCACCTCGCGATCGTCGAGTACGTCGAGGACGGCACCATCCACTTCCTCCACCGCGGCGCCCGCGGCGTCGCGCGCGGCGTGGTGACGCCGGAGCGGCCCGACGAGGCGAGCGACGGCGACCGCCCGCTGAACAGCGTGATCCGCGCGAGGACGCACCCCGTGAAGGACGGCGGCCTCGCCGGGCAGCTCCTCGAGGGCTTCGGCAGGATCGATCCCGCGAGCGTCCCGGTCGAGTACGTGGACGGGAGGATCGACCCGTTCTTCGGGCCGGCCGCCGATCGCGAGGCCGCGGCGGCGACGGCGAGGGCGGCGGTGCCGGCCTCGCCGGCGGCAAGGAGCTCGAGCTCGACGTCGACCGCGCCCCCGACCTCGAGCAGGACCGCGACCTCGACCAAGGCCGCAGCCGCGAAGTCCGCGGCCCGGCCGAAGGCGAGCGGGAGCGCGCCCTCGAAGAAGAACGTCCCGGGCTCGACCGGCAAGAAGAAGCTCGCGAAGAAACCGCCCGGGCGCGCGAAGGCGACGGCCGCGAGGGCGGCGGCGCCGAGGCCGGCGAAGAGCGTCGCGGCCGCCGCCGACCGGGCGTCCGCGCAGTAGCCGGGCGGAGCGACGGCGCAGGGGTCCGCGCTCCGCGCCGCACCCGCACTGGCGCGACGACGAGGGCCTCGCTCCGCGCCGCGGGCGGGTCCACCTTGTTCGCCGTCCCGTGCGCGCGACACCCGAAGGAGCCTCCAGCCCATCGAGGGCTCGGACCCCTCGGCGTGCCGCGCTCGCGCCCCCGAACGCCGAGTCTTCCGCCATGGCCGAGCCAGCCCCGACGCCCCTGCAGCGCATCGTCCTCGCCTTCTACGCGTTCTTCGCGATCCTCTTCCGCGCCGACGTCGCCACGGCCGTGCAGCGCGTCCGCGAGGCGCGGCGCGCCGGGCGGCCGGCGCTCGGGGCGATCCCGCCGCCGGAGGACACGGCGCCGCCGAGGCCCGCCGCGGAGCGCGCCTCCCCCGCGGAGGCGAAGCGTCCCGACGCCCGCCCCGCGCTGTACCTCCTCTCGGTGCTCCAGCGCGAGGGGCGCCTCGTCGACTTCCTCGAGGAGGACCTCGCCTCGTTCCCGGACGCGGCGGTCGGCGCGGCGGCGCGCTCCGTTCACGAAGGGTGCAAGCGAGCACTCGGGGAGCTGGTCCGCATCGAGCCCGTGCTCGGCGAGCGCGAGGGCGCCGTGGTCACGGTGGACCGCGGCTTCGATCCCGCCGCCATCCGGCTCACGGGCAGCGTCGTGGGCGAGCCGCCCTTCCGCGGCGCGCTCCGCCACCACGGCTGGCGCGCCAAGGACGTGAAGCTCGTCCCTCCCGCCGACGGCCTCGACCCGAGCATCCTCGCGCCGGCGGAGGTGGAGCTGTGAGCCAGACCGACGAGCCGAGGCTGTCGATCGGGATCGACCTCGGGACGACGAACACCGCGCTCGCCCACCGGCCGCTCGGCGCGGAGGGCGCGGTCGAGATCTTCGAGGTGCCGCAGCTCGTGCGGCCCGGCGAGGTGCAGCCGCGGCGGCTCCTCCCGTCGTTCCTGTACCTGCCGCACGCCGCGGAGCTCCCCCGCGGCGCGGCCGCGCTGCCCTGGGGGGCGGAGGACGGCATCGTCGGCGAGCTCGCGCGCGCGCTCGGCGCGCAGACCCCGTCGCGGCTCGTCTCGTCGGCGAAGAGCTGGCTCTCGCACCCGGCGCTGGATCGGCGCGCGTCGTCGCTCCCCGCCGGCGCGCCGGACGAGGTCGCGAAGGTGTCGCCGCTCGAGGCCTCGGCGTGCTTCCTGCGCCACCTGCGCGCGGCGTGGGACCACGCGGTCGCGAAGGGCGATCCGGCGCTCGCGCTCGCCGCGCAGCGCGTGACGCTGACCGTGCCGGCGTCGTTCGACGCCGTGGCGCGCGAGCTCACCGCGGAGGCGGCGCGCGCGGCGGGGCTCGCCGCGGTGACGCTCCTCGAGGAGCCGCAGGCCGCGCTCTACGCGTGGGTCGACGCCATGGGCGAGGGCTGGCGGCGCGCGGTGCACCCCGGCGATCTCGTGCTCGTCGTCGACGTGGGCGGCGGCACCACCGACTTCAGCCTCATCGCCGTCGTCGATCGCGCAGGCGACCTCGGCCTCGAGCGCGTCGCGGTGGGCGATCACATCCTCCTCGGCGGCGACAACATGGACCTCGCGCTCGCGCACGCGCTCGCCGAGCGCCTCGCGCGCGACGGGCGCAAGCTGGACCGCTGGCAGCTCCTCGCGCTCGGCCACGCCGCGCGGAGCGCGAAGGAGGCGCTGTTCGCCGACGCGAAGCTCGCCGCCGCCCCCGTCGCGATCCCGGGGCGCGGCTCGTCCCTCGTGGGCGGCACCATCCGCACGGAGCTCTCGCGCGAGCTGCTCGTCGGCGCGCTCGTCGACGGCTTCTTCCCGCGCGTGCCCGTGACGTCGCGCCCGGAGGCGGGGCGGCGCGCCGGCCTCACCACGCTCGGCCTGCCCTACGCGGCGGACCCCGCGGTGACGCGCCACCTCGCCGCGTTCCTGACCCGCCACCGCGCGTCGCTCGCCGAGGGGAGCGCCCCCGTGCCGCTCGCGGGGAAGTCCTTCCTGCACCCGACCGCGATCCTGTTCAACGGCGGCGTGATGAAGGCGGCGGCGCTCGCCGATCGCGTCGTGGAGGTGATCTCGTCCTGGCTCGACGCCGAGGGCGCGCCGGCGCCGCGCGTCCTCCCGGCCGCCGACCTCGATCTGGCGGTCGCACGCGGCGCCGCGGCGTACGGCCGTGTCCGCGCCGGCCACGGCATCCGCATCCGCGGCGGCACCGCCCGCTCGTACTACGTCGGGATCGAGGCGGCGATGCCCGCCGTCCCGGGGATCGCGCCGCCGGTGCGAGCGGTCTGCCTCGCGCCGATGGGCATGGAGGAGGGCACGAGCACCGACCTGCCCGGCGAGGAGGTCGGGCTGGTCGTCGGCGAGCCCGCGTCGTTCCAGCTCTTCGCGTCGTCGACGCGCCGCGAGGACCGGCCCGGCGACGTCGTCGAGGACGCGGACGAGCTCGCGAAGCTGCCGCCCGTCGAGACCGCCCTCCCCGCCGACGGCCGCACGCCGGGCGACGTCGTGCCCGTCCGCCTGCGGGCGCACGTGACCGAGATCGGCACGCTCGAGATGGAGTGCGTCGAGCGCGGCGGGAAGGCGTGGCGGCTCGAGTGGAACCTGCGGAGCGCGGGAGAGGCGGCGGGGGCGGCCGCGCGCGAGGGGACGGAGGCATGACGGGGTGGCGGTCGCGGTCGGGGTCGGGGTCGAGGTCGCGGTCGAGGTCGCGGTCGGGGTCGGGGTCGGGGTCGAGGTCGGGGTCGCGGTCGGGGTCGAGGTCGGGGTCGAGGTCCCGGTCGCGGTCGGGGTCGAGGAGCCGATGATCCGTGAGTGAACCTCGCTTCCTCGTCGGCATCGACCTCGGCACGGTCAACACCGCGCTCGCGTCCGTCGACCTCGCGCGCGGCGGCGATCTCGCGGCCGGGGTCGAAGTGATGCCCGTCCCCCAGCTCGTCGCGCCCGGAGAGGTGCGGGAGCGCACGCTCCTCCCCTCCTGCGCGTACCTCCCCGGCCCGGAGCTGCCGCCGCAGGCGACGCGGCTGCCCTGGGGCGAGCGTCCGGCCGTGGTGGGCGAGCTCGCGCGCGAGCAGGGCGCCCACGTGCCGGGCCGGCTCGTCACCTCCGCGAAGAGCTGGCTCGCGAACCCGCGCGCGGATCGAGGTGCGCCGATCCTGCCCTGGGGCGCGCCGGAGGGCGTCCCGCGGCTCTCGCCGGTCGCGGCGTCGGCGCTGTACCTCGGCCACCTGCGCGACGCGTGGGACGAGCGGCACCCCGGCGCCCGCCTCGCGGATCAGGAGATCGTCCTCTGCGTCCCGGCGTCGTTCGACGAGGCCGCTCGCGCGCTCACGCTCGACGCCGCGCGCGAGGCGGGGCTCGGCCGCGTCACGCTCGTCGAGGAGCCGCAGGCGGCGTTCCACGACTGGGCGAGCCGGCACCGCGAGGACCTCGCCGCCGCGCTCGGCGGCGCGCGGCTCGTCCTCGTGGTCGACGTCGGCGGCGGCACGACGGACCTCACGCTGCTCGCGGCGCGCGTCGAGGACGGGCGGCCGTCGTTCACCCGCCTCGCCGTGGGCGACCACCTCCTCCTCGGAGGAGACAACGTCGATCTCGCGCTCGCGCGCGCCGCGGAGGGGCGCATCGGGGAGCGGCTCGACCCGTCGCGCTTCGCGTCCCTCCTGCACGCGTGCCGGCTCGCGAAGGAGCGCCTCCTCTCCGAGGGCGGCCCGGCGGAGGTCCCGGTATCCGTGGTCGGCCGGGGGAGCCGGCTCGTCGGCTCGGCGCGGTCCACCGCGGTGACGCGCGACGAGGCGCGCCGCGTGCTCCTCGACGGCTTCTTCCCGGCGGTGGGCCGCGACGAGCGCCCGCGCCGGGCGCCGCGGACCGCGGGCCTCGCGGAGCTGGGCCTCCCGTACGAGCCCGAGCCGGCGGTGACCCGCCACGTGGCGGCGTTCCTGGCGGAGCACGCGGCCGAGGCCGGCGCCGCGGAGGGTGGCATCGCCCGCCCCGACGCGATCCTGGTGAACGGCGGGGTGTTCACGCCGCGCGACGTGCGGGAGCGGCTCGCCGACGTCGCCTCGAGCTGGTTCCCGGGGAGCCCGCGCATCGCGCTCCTCGCGAGCCCCGCGCTCGACGTGGCGGTCGCGCGCGGCGCCGTGTGGGCCGCGCTCGTGCGGCGCGGCATCGGCCTGCGCATCGGCGGCGGGTCGCCGCGCGCCTACTACGTCGGCATCGCCACGCCGGAGGGCGAGCGCGCGCTCTGCGTGGCGCCGCGCCACCTGGAGGAGGGATCGCGCGTGACGGTGCCGCGCACGTTCGCGCTCGCGCTCGGCCGGCCCGTGCGCTTCCCGCTGTGGGCGTCCTCCCACGCGCGCCTCGAGCGTCCCGGCGACGTCGTCCCGATCTCCGAGGACCTCGTCCCGCTCCCGGCCGTCGAGGCGGTGCTCCGCGCGGACGACGGCGGCGGCGCGGCCGCGCGCGCAGGAGGCGCCGAGGTCCCGGTCCGCATCGAGGCGGTGCTGACGGAGATCGGCACGCTCGAGCTGTGGTGCGCCGCCGCGGACCGCGGCGCCCGGTGGCGCCTCGAGTTCTCGCTGCGGGGCGGCAAGGGCGACGGCCGCCCGGAGGCGCGCGGCGAGGTCGGGGGCGCGCCGCGGCGCCTCGAGGAGGCGCGGGCGCTCGTCGACCTGTTCTACGGGAAGAAGGCGCCGGTCGAGAGGCGCGAGGTGAAGGGCCTGTTCCGCGAGCTCGAGCGGCTCCTCGGGCCGCGGGAGCGGTGGTCCACCGCGCTCGTGCGCGCGCTCTGGGCGGCGTTGCACGCCGGCCGCGCGCGCCGCCGGCGCAGCGCCGATCACGAGCGCACCTGGCTGCAGCTCACCGGGTGGTGCCTGCGCCCCGGGTTCGGCGCACCGCTCGACGCCTGGCGCGCCGAGGAGACGTGGCGGATCTTCGGCGAGGGCCTCCAGTACCAGGGCGACCCGCGCGCGTGGCAGGCGTGGTGGGTCCTGTGGCGGCGCATCGCCGGCGGCCTCGACGCCGCCGCTCAGCGGCGCCTCTTCGAGGCCGTCGCGCCGTTCGTCCGGCCGCGCGATCCGCGCAAGCCGCCGCCGCGCGTCGCCGGCGTGAAGCCCGAGGCGCAGGACGAGATGATCCGGCTCGCGGCGAGCCTCGAGCGCCTCGAGCCGTCCGCGAAGGCCGAGGCCGGCGAGTGGCTCCTCGCGCGGCTCGAGGCGGAGGGTCCCGCGCCGCACCTCCTGTGGGGCGTCGGGCGCATCGGCGCGCGCGTGCCGTTCGCCGGCAGCGCGCACCTCGCGGTGCCGCCGCGCACGGCGGAGGAGTGGGCGGAGCGCCTCCTCGCGTCCGGCGTGCCGCTTCGCGACCTCGCCTTCCCGCTCGCGCAGCTCGCGCGCCGGAGCGGGGACCGCGCCCGCGACGTGTCGGACGACCTCCGCGCGAAGGCGGTCGCGGCGCTCGAGCGCGGCGGCGCGCCGGAGGAGGCGGTGCGCGCCGTGCGCGAGGTCGTCATGGCGTCGGACGAGGAGGAGCGGAGGGTGTTCGGGGAGAGCTTGCCTGCGGGGCTGCGGCTCGTCGAGGCGGAGGGCGACCCGCAGACGCCCGGCGCCGGCGCGTAGCGCCTACGAGCCCTCGCGCGCCGTGGCGGGCGCGGCGGGCGGCGCGATCGAGCCGTCGTCGCCGATGCGGGCGGCGGAGGCGCCGAAGTCCTCCTCGGACAGGCGGCGCACCACGGGGAGGATCGCGCCCGCGGGGTCGAGGTGGGGACCGCCCGGGCGCTCCTGGCGCGCGGGGACGATGCGGCCGCCGAGGAACGCGCCGTCGGGCGCGAGCCGCACCGCGAGGATCGCCGAGAGGCCGTTCGGGCCCGAGAGGTTGAACCCGCCGTACGTGGCGAAGTTCCCGAGCGAGTACGCGACGAGCCGGCCGCGGTAGAGCTCCATCCCGCGCACGACGTGCGGGCCGTGGCCCACGACGAGGTCCGCGCCCGCGTCGACGACCGCGTGCGCGAACGCCCGGACGTCGCCCCGGTCCTCCCCGAGGAACTCCTCGTGGCCGCGCGGGACGTGCTGGCGGTCGGCGCCCTCCGCGCCGCCGTGGAACGACACGACGACGAGGTCCGCGCCCTCGCGGGCGGCCTTCACGATCCGCACCGCCTCGTCGACGTCGCGGAGGTCGTTCGTGCCGGAGGAGGTGGCGAACGCGACGACGGCGATGCGCGTCCCGCGGACCTCGAGGCGCGCCACCTCGCCGGGCGCGCCGGCGTGGCGGATGCCGAGCGCGTCCAGCGTCGCGCGCGTCGACGCGCGGCCTGCCTCGCCGAAGTCGCCCGCGTGGTTGTTCGCGACGCTCACGACGTCGAAGCCGGCGGCCGCGAGGTGCTTGCCGTAGCGCGTGGGCACGCGGAACGCGTAGCAGCGGCCCGGCTTCGATCGGGCGCACTTCTCCGACGTGCCGGAGTCGACGAGCGGCCCCTCCAGGTTTCCGAACGCGACGTCGGCGGCGCGCAGGACCGGCGCCACCTCGTCGAGGAGGTGCGCGCCGTCGTCCGGCGGGAGCATGCCGCCCGTCTCGTCCGGAAACGAAGAGCCGAGCATCACGTCGCCGACGAACGCGAACTCGATCGGCGCGGCCGCCCTCGGCGCCTCTGCGCCCGTACCCGGCTTCTCGGGCGGCACCGCCGGCGGCGCGGCGGGCGGCGCCGGTGGCTGCGGCTCGGCCGGAGGAGAAGGCTGCACCGGCTGCGTCGGGGGCTCCGAGGGCGGGATGGCCGGCGGATGCACGCAGGCGGCGGCGAGCGCGAGGAGGGCGGCGGGGAAGAGCGTCCGCTTCATCAAAGGTTCAGTAGCGCGAACGCCGCCGCGGGACCAGTCGCCCGCGCGGCGGTGTCCCGCGAGGTGGCGCTCCGGGATCGGAACCCCGCGGTACGTGGAACGTGAGACGTGGCACGTACCACGGGGCGACCGCCCTGCGGCCGTCTTTGCGCGAGCGATCGCCTGGGAGCTGCTACTCCAGGATGAACTTCCGCGGGTTCTCCGGGATCCCGTTCACCCTCACCTCGTAGTGCAGGTGCGGACCCGTCGACCGGCCGGTGTTGCCGACCGACGCGACCTTGTCGCCGCGCTTCACGCGATCGCCGAGCCGGACGTGGATCTCCGAGAGGTGGCCGTACCGCGTCTTCACGCCGTAGCCGTGGTCGACGACGAGCACCTTGCCGTAGCCGCCCTCGGTCCCGATGAACACCACGGTCCCGTCCGAGGGCACGTACACCGGCTGCCCGTGCGGCGTCGCGATGTCCATGCCCTGGTGCATCTTGCGCTCGGCCGTGTACGGGTCGATGCGCGTGCCGAAGTCGGAGGTCACCCAGCCGCGCGTCGGCCAGATGGACGGCGTCGACGCGAGCAGGGAGCGCTGATCGTCGAAGTACTCCTGCAGCTCGCGCAGGCTCTGCTCCTGCCGCGAGGCCTCGGTCTCGAGCGACGTGAGCTTCCCCGGCAACGCCGAGAGGTTCGCCTCGGCGGCCGGCGCGGGACCCGGGATGGTCGAGTCCTGGTCGGCGTTGCCGACCGGGCCGATGGCGAGGTTCCGCTCGGGGTCCTGGAGCTGCGTCACCGCGGTGCGGAGCTTCGCGTCGAACCGCTCCACCCGATCGAGGGTCGCGGAGATGTGCGCGACCTTCTCCTGCACGAGCAGGATCTGCGACCGGAGCTGGGCGTTCTCCTCCTTGAGGACGGCGTTTTCCGAGCTCGCGCCGAGCAGCGCGAAGTAGTGCCCGAGGGTCAGGAGCGCGATGAGGACCACGCCCGCGCCGACGTAGGCGCCGTTCCGGAGCCAACGGCGCGGCACCCGGAACTTCCGGATGGCCTGCGAGTGGTCGCTGACCACGAGGACCGTGAAGATCTGGGTCTTCGGCGGTGCCGCCATCCGTTCAGGACTCCGAGCCCCGGCCATGTCGCCGCACAGATTGCGACACGAGCCGGCGAAGAGAAACGACCTGCCCCGGACGCGCCACGGGACCGGCGAGCAGCTCTGACGGGTAGCAGAGGCGTCGAACGCGTGTCAAGAAAGGCATTTACCCGACCGGGACCATGCGCTCGTGTGGGTGTCAGGCCGCCAGCGTGCGGATCACGATGACCGTGATGTTGTCGTCGCCGCCGCGGTCGTTGGCGAGCGCGACGAGGCGCCCCGGCGCGAGGTCGAGCGTGCTCTCCCCGACGACGGCGAGGATCTCCGGGTCGTCCACCAGGTTCGAGAGCCCGTCGCAGCAGACGACGAGCGCGTCCCCGGGCTCGAGCTCGAGGCCCATGAGGTCGACCTGGACCTGCTGCTCGAACCCGACGGACCTGGTGATGATGTTCTTGAAGCGGCTGTGCTTCGCCTCGTCGGCGCTGATGGCGCCCGCCTTGAGCTGCTCGTTGACGAGCGAGTGGTCCTCGGAGACCTGGTAGATGCGGCCCTGGCGGACGAGGTAGCAGCGGCTGTCCCCCACGTGGGCCACGTACGCGACCCGGCCGTCGACGAGGACCGCGGTCACCGTCGTGCCCATCCCGGCCAGCTCGGGGTCGCCCTGGGCGGTGCGGTAGATGACGGCGCACGCCTCCTCCACGGCCTCGCGCAGCACGTCCGGCACCGGGCTCGCCTCGACGGACTCGGGCGCGCTGCCGAAGACCTCCGGCTCCTTCTCCTTGGCGTGGCGCACCGCCGCCTGGATCGTCTCGACCGCGAGGCGCGAGGCGGTCCCGCCCCCCGCGTGACCGCCCATGCCATCCGCGACGATGAAGAGTCCGAGAGGCTCGTCCACGAGGAGCGCGTCCTCGTTGTGATCCCGGCGTCGCCCGACGTCGGTGATTCCGCGCGCCTCGATCCTGAGCGTGGGGGACTCCACCGAAGGGCAGCGTACATGGCGACCCCACGGAGTTCAACGCAGAGCGCCAGCCCGGTTCACCCCGCAGCGGCACGGACGCGCCGCGCAGCCGCGCGAGGCGGCGCGGGTCTGCGCCCCGCCGGCGAGCCCCGCCCGCCGGAGGCGCCGGCGCCGCACGCGGGCTCCCCGTCCGTCGCCCTCGCCCTGGCCGCGTCGATCAGGGCGCCCGCGTGCTCCAGGGCCGAGTCCGTGATGGTGGCGCCTGCGATCATGCGCGCGACCTCGCGCCGGCGATCCTCTGCGGAGTCGAGGAGCGAGACGGCCGCGCGCGTGCGCCCGCCCTGCACCTGCTTCTCGACCCGGTGGTGGCGGTCCGCGAACGCCGCCACCTGCGGCAGGTGCGTCACGCAGATGACCTGCCGCCCGCGCGAGACCTCCGACAGCACGCGCCCCATCGCCTCCGCCACGGCGCCGCCGATCCCCGCGTCGACCTCGTCGAAGACGTACGTCGCCACGGGATCGCCCCTGGACGAGGTCCGCTTCACCGCGAGGAGGATGCGCGACAGCTCGCCGCCGGACGCGATCTTCGCGAGCGGCCGGGGAGGCTCGCCGGGGTTCGGCGCGAGGAGGATCTCGGCGCGCTCCGCGCCCGCGGGCCCGAGCAGGACGCCGTCGAACGGCACGCCCGCCTCCGGCGGCAGGAGCGCGACCTCGATGCGGCAGCGGCCCATGGCGAGCGCCTCGAGCTCGCGGCGGACGGATGCGGCGAACCCGCGCGCCGCCTCGGCGCGCGCGCGGCCGAGCCGCTTCGCGAGCCCCGCGGCCTCGGCGCCCCGGTGCGCGATCTCGTCGGCGATCGCGGCGAGGCGGTCCCCGCCGCCCCGCAGGCGCGAGAGCTCCTCCCGCATCTCCGCGCGGCGCCCGAGCGCCACCTCGAGCGATCCGTGCTTGCGCGCGAGCGCGCGCAGGGCCTCGAGCCGCTCCTCGACGGCGCGGAGCCGCTCCGGGTCGCCACCCGCCGCGTCCGCGTACCGCCCGAGCTCCCTCCCCGCCTCCTCGAGCTCGACGGCGGCCGACCGCAGCAGGCCGAGCATGGGCTCGAGCCGCCGGTCGAGGAGCGCCGCCTCGGCGAGCGCCCGGGCGGCCTGACCGACGCGCTCCGAGGCGCTGCCCTCCTCCCCGTAGGCGAGCGCCTCTGCGGCGCGGGCGGCTTCGCGGAGCTTCTCCGCCGAGGCGAGCACCCGGCGCTCGTCCTCGAGAGCCTCGAGCTCCCCCGGCTTCGGGTCGACCCGATCGAGCTCCGCGAGCTGGAACGACAGGTAGTCCGCGCGCCGCGCCCGCTCGCCCTCGTCCGCGGCGAGCGCGTCCCGCTCGCGGACGAGGGCGGCGAGCGCCGCGTGGGCGGCGCGGTAGCGCGCGAGGAGCGGCTCCTCGGAGGGGCTGGGCGCGGCCTCTTCTCGCGCCGGCCGGAGCAGGCCGGCGTACGCGTCGAGCAGCGCCGTGTGCGTGTCGCCGTCGAGGAGCGACACGTGCTCGTGCTGCCCGGAGATGTCCACCGTGCCGCGGAGCGCGTCCTCCAGCATGGACAGCGTCGAGAGCGCGCCGTTCACGAACGCCCGCCCGCGCCCTCCGCGCGCCGCGACGCGCCGGACGAGCAGCTCGCGTGCGCCCGCCGCCGCGCCCTCCCCCGGCGCGGGGGCGAGCCCGGCCGCCTCCAGCCGCGCGAACACCGGGTGGTCCGGCGGCAGCTCGAAGAGCGCCTCGACCACCGCCTCGTCGGCGCCCTCCCGCAGGACCTCGGCGCTCATTCGGCCGCCGAGGACGAGGTGCAGCGCGTTCACCAGGATGGACTTGCCGGCCCCGGTCTCACCCGTGAGGACGTTCAGCCCGGGGCCGAAACGGACCTCGATCGCGTCCACGATCGCGAAGCCCGAGATGCGCAGGGTCGTGAGCATGGGCCCATGATCCACGGCGCCCTGACACTGCGCAAATATTCAGTGGTCCCCCCGGTCAGGCGCGCGGCTCCGCGCGCTCCACCGAGGTCTCTTACGGAAGCGGGGCCCGGGTGGAAGCATCCGGGCGAGGAGGGATGCCATGGCGATCCACGTCTCCGGCAGGATGCAGCTCTTGTTCGAACGGCACGAGCTCGAGGTCGACGCCGATCCGCCCTTCACCGTGCCGGCCTTCCGCTGCCGCTGGTGCGGCTTCACGGTCGTCGCGGACACGCCGGACGACCTGCCGGACCACGGGTGCTCGGGTCCGCGGACGGAGGCGACGTACCGCGGCGCGCCGGAGCCGCCCTTGTCGCACTCGGCGCCGTGAGGGTCTAGCGCTGTCCCCAGCGCAGCTTCGCGCGGAGGATGCCGAAGAAGTCGATCTGCGGGTTGCGCACGAGCAGCACGCGGGTGTTCGACTGCTTCACCTGCACGCGGTCTCCGCGCTGGAGCGGCAGGCCCTTCTGGCCGTCCAGCGTGAGATACGCCTCGGCCTCGTTCACGAGGACGATCTCGATGTTCTCGTCGTCCGGCACGACGAGCGGCCGCTGCGTCAGCATGTGCGGGCAGATCGGGGCGATGATGACGCCCCGCATGGTCGGGTACATGATCGGCCCGTTCGCGGCGAGCGCGTACGCGGTCGACCCGGTGGGCGTCGCGATGATGACGCCGTCCGCCTTGTAGGTCGTGACGTAGTCCCCGGAGCAGCGGGTGTCGAGCTCCGCCATCCGCGAGTTCGGGGTCTTCGAGATGACGACGTCGTTCAGGACCTCGGCGTCGAGGAGGCGGTCGGCCGCGCTGCCGCGGTGCAGGTGGACGCGGAGCTTCATGCGCTCCGACGTCTTCGCCCGGCCGGCGAGGACGAGCTCGAGCATGGCGTAGAGCTCGTCCTGCGGGACCTCGGTCATGAAGCCGAGGTTCCCCATGTTGACGCCGAGGATCGGGACGGGCTTCCCCGCGAGCAGCGACTGCGCGTGGATGAGCGTCCCGTCGCCGCCGAGCACCACGACGACGTCGGCGGTGCGCGCGATCTCGTGCTCGTCCTCGACGACCTCGACGCCCTTGTTCTCGAGGAACCTCCGGACGAACGTCGCCGTCTCGGACGCCTCCGCCGAGGCGACCTTGTGGACGATTCCCACGCGCTTCGGCACGGGCACGGGATGGCCATCCATCCTGGACATTATATAGGTGGGCCGGAGGAACTCTCCTTCTCCGCACCTGGGAGCCGCACCGGGAGCCGCACTTGGATCTCTTCGATCGCGCCGCCGAGCAGGACCCGACGGGCAAGCCGCTCGCCGAGCGCATGCGCCCGCGCCGGCTCGAGGACTTCGCGGGGCAGGAGCACGTGCTCGGCCCCGGCACGGCGCTCCGCCGCGCCATCGAGGCGGACCAGGTGCCCTCGCTCATCCTGTGGGGCCCCCCCGGCACCGGGAAGACGACCCTCGCCCGCATCGTGGCGAAGCGCACCGGCGCCGAGTTCGTCGCGTTCAGCGCCGTGCTCGGCGGCGTGAAGGAGATCCGCGAGATCGTCGCGGCGGCGCGCGACCGCCGCAAGATGCACCGCAAGCGCACCATCCTCTTCGTCGACGAGATCCACCGCTTCACGAAGGCGCAGCAGGACGCGTTCCTGCCGCACGTCGAGGACGGGACGGTGACGCTCATCGGCGCCACCACCGAGAACCCGTCCTTCGAGGTGATCTCGGCGCTCCTCTCGCGCTGCCGCGTCGTGACCCTGCGGCCGCTCACGGACGAGGAGATCGGCGCGCTCCTCGACCGCGCCGTGGCGGCGCCCGAGGGGCTCGGCGGGACGATCGCGATCGCGCCGGACGCGCGGGAGGCGCTCTCGCAGTACGCCTACGGCGACGCGCGGCGCGCGCTCAACGCGCTCGAGGTCGCGGCCGCTGCGGTGCGCCTCGCGGGCCGGACGGAGATCACGCGCGCCGACGCGGAGGAGGCGCTCCAGCAGAAGACCATCCTCTACGACAAGGCCGGCGAGGAGCACTACAACGTCGTCTCCGCGTTCATCAAGTCGCTGCGCGGCTCCGACCCCGACGCCGCCGTCTACTACATGGTGCGGATGCTCGAGGGCGGCGAGGACCCGCGCTTCGTCCTGCGCCGCATGGTGATCTTCGCGGCCGAGGACGTCGGGAACGCCGACCCGCAGGCGCTCCAGACCGCGGTGGCCGCGCTCCAGGCGGTCGAGCTCGTGGGCCTGCCGGAGGGCGTCCTCCCCATGAGCCAGGCCGCCGTCTACCTGGCGCTCGCGCCCAAGTCGAACACCGCGCTCACCGCCTATTCCAGCGCGCGGCGGCTCGTGACGGAGAAGGGGCCGCTCCCCGTGCCGCTCAAGCTCCGCAACGCGCCCACGCCGCTCATGAAGGGGCTCGGCTACGGCGGCGCGTACAGGTACCCGCACGACTTCGACGGCCACTACGTGCCCGAGGAGTACCTGCCCGAGGAGCTCCGCGGCGCGGAGATCGTGAAGCTCTCCGAGAGCGGGCTCGAGAGGGCGCTCGGGGAGCGGTGGCGGGAGATCCTCGCCAAGCGGGGGAAGGGGACGTGATCCTCTACCTCCACGGCTTCGCGTCCGGCCCGTCGTCCCACAAGGCGCGCGCCCTCTCGGCGCGGTTCGCGGCGATCGGCGTCCGGCTCGAGGTCCCCGATCTCACGCCGGGCGAGGACGGCTTCGAGCGGTCCTCGCCCTCGTCCATGCTCGCGATCGCGGAGCGCGCGCTCGCGGGCGCGCCCCCGCCCCACGCCATCATCGGCAGCTCGCTCGGCGGGTACCTCGCGGCGGTGATCGCCTCGCGGACCCGGGCCGTCGAGCGGCTCGTGCTGCTCGCGCCGGCGTTCCGGCTGTTCGAGCGCTGGGGCGCGCGGCTCACGGAGGCGCAGAAGGCCGACTGGAGGGCGAACGGGCTCGAGACCTTCCACTACGCGTCGAACCGCAACCGGCGCATCGGGTGGCAGTTCTTCGAGGACGCCGGGCGGTGGCCGGCGTTCCCGGAGGTGCGGGTCCCCGCGCTCTGCCTCGCCGGCACGCGCGACGAGACCGTGCCCATCGCCGACGTCGAGGCGTTCGTCGCGCGCACGCCCGCCGCGCGGCTCGTCGCGCTCGACGACGGCCACGAGCTCATGGCGTCCCTGGACCGCATCTTCGAGGAGGGTCGGGCGTTCCTTCGACCTCTCACGGGCGCCTGAGGCCTCGAGTCGCCGCCGCCCGGCGGCGCGCCGTGCGCACCCGCGACGCCGCGCGCCGCCCCGCGCGCGGTACGTCGCTCTCGTCCTGCTACTGCATCAGCACCGCCCCGTTCGCGATCCAGCGGTCGCCCGGCGCGGTCGCGGCGATGCGGACGAGGAACGCGAACGTCGTGCCCGACGTGCAGGCGTCGGGCAGCGGGGTCGCGAACTCCCCCTCGAACTGCGCGTCGCCGAGGGCGTCGAGCGACGTCGACGGCGTGTCGACGATCGCCTGGTTCGCCGCGCCCGGGTTGCACACGAGCGTCCCCTTCACGTTCGCGATCGCCGCGCGCGTGCCGATGCCGGTGCCGCCGGCGAGCACGAGCCCGTCGACGCGGAAGTTGACCCGCCCCCTCGAGAGGTTGACGGTCGCGTTCCCGCCGAGCGTCGACCAGGGCTG
>DASSQM010000087.1:0-5601 GCA_035702465.1 Anaeromyxobacter sp.
CTTCCACGGGCTCCGCCGCCGGTGGCGCCTCGGCCGCGCCGCCCGGCGCGGCCGAGCGGCGCGCCTCGGCCGGCGCGCGGCCGGGCCGCTTCCCGTCGATGGACGCCGTCGGCGCGCGGGCGGCCGGGTTCGCGCTCGCCGGCGCCGCCGCGGGCCAGGCCTCGTCGAGCACGGCGTCGAGCCGTCCCCACTCGCCGCGGCGGAGCTTCAGCGCGATGCGCAGCGCACGCCGCGTGTCCTCCCGGTCCGGCTCGCGCAGCGCCCAGAGAGCGCGGGCCGCGTCGACCTCGTCGCCCAGGCCGACCCCGATCCCGTGCGCGCGCAGGGCGCGCCCGAGGACGGCCATCCCTGCGGCGAGGGCGGCGGCGCTCACGGCTGCGGTTCCTCGCGGGCGGCGGCGACCATGGGCGCGAGCTCCTCGCGCGACAGGTCGACCCAGTCGTGCCGGTCCTTCACGAGGCAGCCGAGCGTCTCGCCGACGCTCTCGTCGTCGAGCCGCTCGCGGCGGAGCCGGACGAGCGCCTGCGTCCAGTCGATGGTCTCGGCGACGCCGGGCACCTTGGCGAGCCGGCGGCGCCGGAGCGCCTGCACGAAGCGGGCGATCTCGCGGGCGAGCGTCGCGCCCGCCTGCGGGACCCGCGCGGCGATGATGCGGACCTCCTTCTCGAGGTCCGGGTGATCGAGCCACAGGTAGAGGCAGCGGCGGCGGAGGGCGTCGCCGATCTCGCGCGTGCGGTTCGACGTGAGGACCACGTACGGCACGTGCGCGGCGCGCACCGTCCCGAGCTCCGGGATCGTCACCTGGAAGTCGGAGAGCAGCTCGAGGAGGAACGCCTCGAAGCCGTCGTCGGCGCGGTCGATCTCGTCGATGAGGAGGACGGGCGGGCCGCCCTCGTGCGTGATGGCACGCAGGAGCGGCCGCTCGAGCAGGTACTCGCGCCCGAAGATGGTCCGCTCCGCCTCCGCGCCGCCCTTGCCCTCCTGCTCCGCGAGCCGGAGCCGCAGCATCTGGCGCGGGTAGTTCCACTCGTAGAGCGCGGTCGCAGCGTCGATGCCCTCGTAGCACTGCAGCCGGATGAGCTCGGTGCCGAGCAGGCGCGCGAGGACCTTCGCCGTCTCCGTCTTGCCGACGCCCGCGTCGCCCTCGATGAGGAGCGGCTTGCGCAGCTCCGTCGCGAGGAAGAGCGCGGTGGCGATGGCGGGATCCGGCACGTAGCCGTGGCGCTCCAGCTCGCCGTGCATCGTCCGGATCTCCGGCGTCACGGGGCGGCTCCGGCTCCCGAGGGCTCGGCCCAGCGCTCGGGCGTCGCGAGGAACTTCGCCCGGCAGCGCGGGTTGCAGAAGTACCAGGTGCGCCCGCCCCACTCCGCCACGTGCTTCGCCTGCGCCAGGACGACCGTCATCCCGCAGATGGGATCGATCGCCGTCTCCTCGCGGGCGCCGGCCGCTTCGGCGTGCGCGGGCGCGGCGGCGCCGGCGCGCGCCTCCGCCGCCCGGCGCACCTTCACGATCTCCGCGGCGACGGAGAGCGCGATCTCCTCGGGCAGCTTCGCGCCGAGATCGAGGCCGGCCGGGTTCCGCACGCGCTCGAGCGCGTCCGGTGGGGCGCGCCCCGCCACGAGCTCGCGCAGCTCCGCGAACCGCTTGCGGCTCGCGACGACGCCGAGGTAGGCGGGCTCGAGCGGCAGCGCGGCGAGGAGCGCCTCGTCGTCGCGCTGGCCCATCGTGACGACGACGCCGAAGACGTCGGCGGCGCGGAGCCTGGGGCTCGTGAGCGGATCGTCGGCGGGCACCGCGGCGAGCACGCGATCCGCCGCGGCGAACGCCGAGCGGTCGGCGTCCGGGTCCACCACGTCGACGGCCCACCCCATCGCCTTGCCGATCCCGCAGAGCGCGCGGGCGGTGGGCGCCGCGCCGAACACGAGCAGCCGCGGCGGCGGCCGGACGGGCTCGAGGTAGATGTCCACGGTGCCTCCGCTGTGGCACGTCATCGGGTGCACGACGACGCCGGGCCGCTCGTCGCGCTCGGGCTCGGGCGTGAGGGAGATGAGCCGCGGCTTCCCCTCGGCGAGCGCGAGCTTCGCCTCGCGGCCCACGGTGGGCTGGATGCAGCTCCCGCCGAGCCAGCCGTGCACGGCGCCGGACCTCGTCACGAGCGCCATGTTGCCGGGCTGCGCGGAGCTCGCCGGCTCGCGGCGGACGACCACCGCGAACACGAACGGCTCTCCGCGCGCTGCGAGATCGGCGGCCAGCTGAAGGAGGTCCGCGCGCATCGAGGTGGCGGCCAGCGACCCTTTCCCGGTCGGCGTGTGCGCGATGCATGCTCGACGCCGCGACGCGCGCCGGCTCACGTGTGGGGCAGGGCCCAAAGCGGACGGCGGAAGGCGGGCGAGCGCTCCTCCACCCAGTCCGGACTGCGTAGCCGGTAAGGAGCGGCCGGGCACATTTCGCTTCGCGAAAAGTGCCTCGGCCGGACGTCGAATTCCGGCTACCGCAGCGCGTCCAGCGCCGCCTTCATGTCGGAGACGGCGAGGAACGCCGTCGCCCTCCGGCCGCCGCCGGTCGACGCGAACACGTACTCGATGTTCACGCGCGCGTCGCCGAGGAGCTTCGCGATCTCGCCCAGCGCTCCGGGGTGGTCGGCGAGGTCGACGCGCAGGATCTGCTCCTCGTCCGGCCTCCACCCCCGCGCGGCGAGGGTCCTCTTCGCGACGGCGAGCTTGTCGACGACGAGCCGCACGACGCCCTGGCCGGCGACGTTGCTCCCGTGAACGGCGCGGAGGTTCACCTTCTTCTCGCCGAGGAGCGACGCGATCTCTCCGAGCGTGCCCGGGCGATCGTCGACCCGGATCACGATGGCCTTCGCGCGGGGCATGGGATCCTCCGATCGGCGGGAGACCGTCGCGGCGGTGCGAGCCGGGCGCCGGGTACGCGAGCGCATCACACCGGCCGTGCACGATCAATCCTCGGCCCCGAAGGTGGTCCCTCGACGGCGCCGACCGCCCCGAGCGCCCGGTGGACCCGAGCGGGGGCTCCGGGCGGGGACCGGCTTCGCGGGACTCGACCGGGCGCGCGTCGATGCCCACCGCTTATTGCGAGGGCGGAGGTGCGGGCTCGCGCTCGGAGGCTCCCCCATGCGTCTGAATCCGATCGCGCTCGCGATCCCGGTCTTCCTCGCCGCCATCGGCGTCGAGCTGCTCGTGGCGCGCGCGCGGCGGCGCCGGATCTACCGGCTCCAGGACTCGGTCGCGGATCTGGGCTGCGGCGTGGGCCAGCAGGTGGCCGGCCTGTTCATGGCCGCGTCGATGCTCGCCGCGTACGAGTGGCTGTTCCGGCGGGCGGCGCACGTCCGCTTCGCGGACGGCAGCGGCTGGCCGTGGCTCGTCGCGTTCGTCTGGATCGACGTCGCGTACTACTGGTGGCACCGGCTCTCTCATCGGGTGAACTTCCTCTGGGCGGTTCACGCGGTGCATCATCAGAGCGAGGAGTTCAACCTCGCCGTGGCGCTGCGCCAGGCGATCCTGAGCCCCGTCACCTCGTTCCCGTTCTACCTGCCGATGGCCCTCCTCGGCGTCCCGACCCTCGTCTACGCCGCGATGAACGCGTTCTCGACGCTCTACCAGTTCTGGATCCACACGGAGCTCGTGGGCAGGCTCGCCCGCGCCGAGCTCGTGCTCAACACGCCGTCGGCGCATCGCGTTCACCACGCCGTGAACCCGCGGTACCTCGACCGGAACTACGCCGCCGTGCTCGTCGTCTGGGACCGCCTCTTCGGCACCTACGCCGCCGAGCGCGAGCGCCCCGTGTACGGGGTCACGAAGGCGATCCGGAGCTTCAACCCTGCCTGGGCGCAGGCGCAGCCGTGGGCCGAGGTCGCCTCGAGGTCCCGCGCGCTGCGCGGGCTCGACCGGCTGCGCGTGTGGTGGAAGCCGCCCGACTGGACGCCGGCAGGCCCCGTCGAGCTTCCGTCCGAGGACGAGGTGCAGGGGCGCCCCAGGTTCGAGCAGCCGATCCCGCCCCGCATCCGGCTCTACGCGTTCGTCCAGTTCGCGCCCCTCGTCGCGGCGACGTTCTTCCTCCTGCTCTTCGCGGACGCCCTCCGGCCGGCCACGCTCGTGGTCTGCGCGTCCCTTGTCTTCGGCACGCTCGTCTCGCTGGGCGGGCTCCTCGACGATCGGCCCTGGGCGGTTCCGGTCGAGGCGGTGCGCCTCGCGGCGGTGGCGGTGGCGCTGGTCTGGCTCGCCCCGCTGCCGGGCGGTTGGCGCGTCTCCGCCATCGCCGTGCCCGCGGTGCTGGGGATGGCGGCGTGGCTCCTGGCGGAGGCGCGGACGCGCCCCGCCCTGACGCAGGCGGCCATCGCCGAGCAACCGACCGTGAACCCCGGCGCGGAGCACGTTTCGGGGCGGTAACGCCGCGCGCGCCGCGGGTGTCAAACGGGTGAAGGGCGCGCAGGAGGCGCCCGGGGGAGAAGCGCGCCTCGGCGCGCGAGGGTCGAGCCATGCTGCTGCAGGCCATCGTCGTCCTCGCCATCCCCGTCTTCCTCGCGGCGGCGGTCGGCGAGCACGTCGTGGCGCGGCGGCTCGGCCTCCCCGGCTACCGCCTCGACGACGCGCTCGCGAGCCTCGGCACCGGGATCGCGCAGCAGGTCTCGCTCGTCTTCGTCACGGGCGCGCTCCTCGGCGTCTACGAGGAGCTCTACGCCCACCACCGCCTCCTCACCTTCGCGCCGGGGAGCCCGTGGCCGTGGCTCGTGGGGTTCCTCGTCGGCGACCTCGTCTTCTACGGCTGGCATCGCGCGAGCCACGAGGTGGGTCTCCTCTGGGCCTCGCACGTCGTGCACCACCAGTCCGAGGAGTACAACCTGACGGTCGCGCTCCGGCAGGCGATCGCCTCGAGCGTCACCTCGGCCCCGTTCTACTTCCCCGCGGCGCTCCTCGGCGTGCCGACCGCGGTGAACGAGGTCCTCATCGCGGTCTCGGCGCTCTACCAGTTCTGGCTCCACACGAAGCTCGTCGGCAGGCTCGGCCCGCTCGAGCGCGTGCTCAACACGCCCTCGAACCACCGCGTGCACCACGCCGTGAACGCGCGGTACCTCGACAAGAACTACGGCGGCATGCTCGTCGTGTGGGACCTGCTCTTCGGCACGTACGCGGAGGAGCGGGGCACGATCCGCTACGGCGTGACGAAGCGGCTCACGAGCTTCCACCCGCTGCGCGCCCAGATCGAGGGGTGGATCGAGCTCTGGCGCCGTGCGCAGGAGCTGCGCGGCCTCGACCGGCTCCGCGTCCTGTGGCGGTCGCCGGGGTGGGCGCCGGCGGGCGCCACCGTCGCGAGCGAGGCCGAGGCGGAGGCGGCGCTCCTGGCGCGGCCGCCGCTGCCGGCGCGCGCGGCCCCCGCCGTCCGTCGCTACGTCCTCGTCCAGTTCGTGCCGCTCTGCGCCGGCACGCTCGTCCTCCTCTTCCGGCACCGGAGCGCGACCGGCGCGACCCTCGCGGGCGCCGCGCTCCTCGTCTACGCGGCGCTGCTCACGCTCGGCGGTCTCCTCGACGGCTGCCGCTGGGCGGTGCCCGCCGAGATCGCGCGCCTCGCGGTCGTCGCCTG
>DASSQM010000088.1:0-4445 GCA_035702465.1 Anaeromyxobacter sp.
CACCGCACCGGCGACGCCTGGTGCATCTACCCGATGTACGACTACGCGCACCCGCTCGAGGACGCGTTCGAGGGCGTGACGCACTCCATCTGCACGCTCGAGTTCGAGTCGAACCGCGAGCTGTACGACTGGGTGCTCGACAACCTCGGCCCGTGGGATCCGCGGCCGCGCCAGTACGAGTTCGCGCGCCTCGCCCTCGGCTACACGGTGATGTCGAAGCGGAAGCTCCTCCAGCTCGTGAATGACGGGCGCGTCTCGGGCTGGGACGACCCGCGCATGCCCACCATCGCGGGGATGCGCCGGCGCGGGGTGACGCCGGAGGCGCTCCAGGACTTCGCGGAGCTCATCGGCGTCGCGAAGAACAACAGCGTCGTCGACATCGGCAAGCTCGAGTTCGCCATCCGCGGCGACCTCGAGAAGCGCTCGCCGCGCGCGCTCGCGGTGCTCTCGCCGCTCCGGCTCGTGGTGACGAGCTGGCCCGCGGAGAAGGTCGCGGAGCTCGACGTCCCGTGGTGGCCGGGCGAGCCCGCGCGCGGGAGCCGCAGGGTCCCGTTCGGCCGCGAGCTCCTCGTCGAGCGCGAGGACTTCGCGCTCGAGCCGCCGAAGGACTGGAAGCGGCTCGCGCCGGGCCGCGAGGTGCGGCTCGCGGGCGCGTACGTCGTCCGCTGCGACGAGGTGGTGCGCGGGCCCTCCGGCGAGATCGCCGAGCTGCGCTGCACGCACGACCCCGCCTCGCTCGGGGATCCGGCCGCCTCGCGCCGCGCCGCGGGGACCATCCACTGGGTGCACGCCACCCGCTCGGTTCCGGCGGAGGTCCGGCTCTACGACCGCCTCTTCCGCGTGGAGATGCCGGACGCGGAGGCGGACTTCCTCGAGGCGCTCAACCCCGACTCGCTCGCCGTCGCCCCGGGCGCGCGCATCGAGCCTGCGCTCGCCGCCGCCGAGCCCGCGAGCCGCTGGCAGTTCCTGCGGCAGGGCTACTTCTTCGCGGACCCCGTGGACTCGCGGCCCGGCAAGCCCGTCTTCAACCGCACCATCACGCTCAAGGACGCGTGGGCGGCGAAGGCCGCCTCCGCCGCGAAGCCCGCCGCGGAGCGCAGGCCGCGCGACCGGAAGGCGGCGGGCGAGCCCGCCGCGCCGCGGAAGACCCGCGCCGAGTTCCGCGCGGAGGCGCGCGAGGAGAGCCCTGAGCTGGAGACGCGGTACCGCCTCTACACGAAGGAGCACGGCCTCTCGCAGGACGAGGCGGACCTCCTCACCGGAGACGTCGCCACGGCGGCGTACTTCGACGCCGGGGTCGACGCCGGCGCGAAGCCGGCCTCGGCGGCGCGCTGGCTCCTGAACGACCTCGCGGGCCTCGCCGGCGACCGCGCGCTCACGGCGCTGCCGCTCTCGGGCGCAGACTTCGGCCGCTTCGTGGCCCTCGTCGACGCGGGGCGCGTGACGCCGAACGCGGCGAAGGCGCTCCTCGCAGACCTCGCGCGCAACGGCGGGGATCCCGCGGCGCGCGCGAAGGCGCTCGGGCTCGAGAAGGTCGAGGACCGCGGCGCGCTCGACGCGGCGGTCCTGCGTGCGCTGTCCGCCCGCAAGGCCGAGGCGGACCGCTACCGCGCGGGCGAGAAGAAGCTGCTCGGCGTGCTGCTCGGCGCGGTGATGCGCGAGACGGGCGGCGCCGCGGATCCGGCGATCGTGCGGAAGATGATCGAGGAGAAGCTCCGCTAGCGCTTCGCGCCGGCGAGCAGCCGCGCGGTGCCCGGCACGTGGCGGAGGCCCCACTCCGAGATCGCCTCGAGGACCGGGCCGAGCGCCCGCCCGCGGTCGGTGAGCGCGTACTCGAACCGCGGCGGCCGGTCGCGGTACGCGCGCGCCTCGACGATCCCGGCGTCCTCGAGCCGCTTCAGGCGCTCGGCGAGGACGTTCGTCGGGATCCCCTCGGGCGCGGCGAGGAGGTCCCCGTAGCGCCGGGGCCCGCGCAAGAGGAGGTCCCGGACGAGCAGGAGGCTCCAGCGGTCGCCCATGAGGTCGAGGGTGCACGCGATCGGGCACGGCGACCGCCGCCCGCTCGCCCCCCGACCCCCCGCTCTGGCCTTCCGTCCCACGTCCCGAACGTAGCGCCGGCGAAACTCACTTGCAAGTCGCAAGTGACCTCGCTACCCATGCCCCAGAGTGACTTGCATATCGCAAGTCACCTCGCACGGAACAGGAGGTCTCCATGTCGTCCCTCGCGCTCTCCGGCCCCACCCGCAGCCGCATCGGGTTCCCCCTCGCGATCGGGCTGTCGATCTGGCTCCTCGCCGCCCTCGCCGCGGGCCTCGCGGGCACCTTCTCCCGCGGCGGCCCGCCGGTGCCGCTCGCGGCGTTCGCCGGGCTCCCGGTGCTCGCCTTCCTCGCCGCGCTCGCGGCGTCGGCCACGTTCCGGCGCGCCGTCCGCTCGCTCGACGTGCGCGTGCTCACCGCGGTGCAGACGACGCGGCTCGTCGGCGGCGTCTTCGTCGTCCTGTGGGCGCTGGGGAAGCTCCCCGCGGGCTTCGCGCTGCCCGCCGGCATCGGAGATCTCCTCGTCGGCGCGACCGCGCCGCTCGTCGCGCGCTTCGTGGTCCCGCGCCTGCCGGCGGCGCGCCGCCTCTACGTCGCGTGGACGGCGTTCGGGATCGCGGACCTCGTGGTCGCGGTGTCCTCGGGGGTGCTCCATTCCGCGTCGCCCATCGGGATCCTCGCCGGCCCGCTCACGACGGCGATGATGGGGACGCTGCCCATGAGCATCATCCCCACCTTCCTCGTGCCGCTCGCGGTCGTCCTGCACGTCGCGTCGCTCCAGGTGGCGTTCGCGGGGCCCGCCTCCGGCGTACGCGATTGACGGTGGTCAAGGATCGCTCCGCTCGCATGTTGATAATGACTTCCAACATCAACAGTGGAGCGGACCGTGAAGACGAACCGAGATCGACCGCGGCGACAGGCGCGCCGACCCGAGGCGGCGGCGCTCGACGCCGCCGCTGCCGCCGTCCGCGACCACGTCGCCCGCAACGGCCTGCGCCGCTCGGCGACGCGCGACCTCGTCGTCGAGACCTTCCTCGCGTCGGCCGACCACGCGTCCGTCGAGGAGCTGACCGCGCGCGTGCGCGCGCGCGATCCCGCCGTCGGCCAGGCGACGGTGTACCGCACGCTAAGGCTCCTCCAGGAGTGCGGGGTCGCCGCTGCGCGCCGGTTCGGCGACGGCGCCACCCGCTTCGAGCCCGTGCTCGCGCGCCCTCACCACGATCACCTCATCTGCACCGCCTGCGGCGACATCCTCGAGTTCGAGAACCCGGAGATCGAGGCCCTCCAGCTCGAGGTCGCGCGCCGGCACGGCTTCACCACCGAGGCGCACCGCATGGAGCTGTACGGCCGCTGCGCGCGCTGCCGGCGGGCCCGCCGCACGGAGGCGAGCTGAGCCATGCGCCCGCGCCCGCTTCACCCCGCCGACGGCTGCTGCACCGACGCAGCGCGCCTCCCGGCGCAGGCCGACGGCGAGGTCCGCTGCGGCTGCGGAAGCCTGCTCGCCCGCCTCGTCGACGGCGACGTCGAGCTGAAGTGCCGCCGCTGCAAGCGGACCTGGAGGATTCCCATCGAGGCGGCGTGACGCACACGCCGCGCACGCGCGGCGTTTCACCCAGCGGCCCGCGGTCCGAGAACCCAGCGCCCTCGTCGATGCGAGCCCTGCGCTCGCGGGAAGGGGAAGCGCGATGTCTCTCGGAGATGCGAAGCGGCGCCTGGCATGGGCAGGGTTCGCCTCGATCGCGGTGCTGCTGCCGTTCGGCGCCCCTGCGGTCGCCGCCGCCGACGGCGAGGACGTGGAGGTGGCCGTGGCGGCGGTGCCGGCCGGGATCGCGGCGGCGCCCGCCCCTTCGCTTCACGCGGACGGCGGCGCCGAGGCGCCGTGGTGGACCGCGGCGTTCCAGAGCACGTACGTCTGGCAGCGGAAGCCGTCGTTCGCGGCGCCGTACTCGGGGCCCAGGAGCCTCGAGCCCTCCGCCGAGAACGGCTACACGCTCACCGCCACGCTGTTCGTCGGCGTGCGCCCGTGGCCGGGCGCGGAGCTCTTCGTGAACCCAGAGGTGATCCAGAGCCACGAGCTCTCGCACCTCAGCGGGCTCGCCGGGCTCTCGAACGGCGAGGCGCAGAAGTCGGGCGGGCCCGAGGCGACGCTGTACCGCGCGCGCGCCTTCCTGCGCCAGACGCTCCTGCTCGGCGGCGAGGAGTCGGCCGCCGAGCCGGGCGCGAACCAGCTCGGCGGGAGGACCGCGAGCCGGCGACTCGTGCTCACGGCGGGCAACTTCTCGGTCGCGGACGTCTTCGACGGGAACGCGTACGCGCACGACCCGCGCACGCAGTTCCTCAACTGGTCGCTCATGGCGTACGGCGCGTCGGACTACGCCGCCGACGTGCGCGGGTACACCTGGGGCGTC
>DASSQM010000089.1:0-2753 GCA_035702465.1 Anaeromyxobacter sp.
CTCGTGGTCGGCGCCGTGCTGGGGTTCGCCCTGCGCCGGCTCGACCGCGCCGAGCACGAGCTCTCGCGCGCGCGGGATCTCGCCGCCATGGGCAAGACCGCCGCCGCCATCGCGCACGAGGTGAAGAACAGCGTGAACGGCCTGTCCGTCGCGCTCGACGTGCTCGCGGCCGGCAGGGGCGATCCGGTGGTGCGGCGCGAGCTGCACGCTCAAGCGCAAAACGAGGTGGTGCGCCTCCGCGACGTCGCGGACGACCTCACCCTGTTCGCGGCGCCCCCCCGCCTCATCCCCGTCGACACGGACGTGGCCGAGGTGTGCCGGTCCGCCGCGACCGCGGTGGCGGACGCGGCCGCCGACGCGCGCGTGGACGTCGCGCTCTCGCTGCCCGACCGGCCCGTGCCGATCCGCGCCGATCCGGCGAAGCTCGTGGGCGCGCTCGCCAACCTCGCGCGGAACGGCGTGGAGGCGATGGCGTCGTTCGGGGACCCGCTCGACGGGCCGGCAGCGGCACGCGCGCGGCGGCTGGACCTCTCCGCGCGCGCCGAGGGCGGCGTCGCGGTGGTGGAGGTCTCGGACCGCGGCAGCGGGATCTCGAAGGAGGTCCGCGCGCGGCTCTTCGAGCCGTTCGTCACGACGAAGCGCACCGGCACGGGGCTCGGCCTCGCCATCGCGCGGCGCGTGGTCGAGGCGCACGGCGGCCGCATCGAGGCGCTCGACCGCGACGGCGGGGGAACGGTGTTCCGCGTCACGTTGCGCGGAGCGGTGTAGCGGAGGGGCCATGGCGACGCGGATCGTCATCATCGACGACGAGAAGACGTTCCGGATCGCCGCGCAGGCGGGTCTCGCGGCGGAGGGGCACGAGGTGCGCACCGCCGCGAGCGGCGGCGAGGGGCTCGCGCTCGCCCGCGCCTTCTCCCCCGAGGTCGTCGTCCTCGATCGCAACCTCCCCGACGCGGACGGGCTCTCGATCCTGGAGCGGCTCCTCGCGGACGGCGGCGCGGACGCTCCCCTCATCGTCATGGCGACGGCCTACGGCGAGGTCGAGAACGCCGTCCAGGCGCTCAAGGCCGGGGCGTTCGACTACGTGACGAAGCCCATCCAGCTCCCGGCGCTCGTGGTCACCGTCCAGAAGGCGCTCGCGACCCGGCGGCTCCGGCGCCGCGCGGAGGGGCTCTCCGGCGCCACCCGGCGCCGCGTCGAGAGCGGGTTCTGCGCGGGCGTGTCGGAGGCGATGCGGCGGGTGATGGAGCTCGCCGAGAAGGTGGCCACCTCGCCGGACACCACGGTCCTCGTCGAGGGCGAGACCGGCACCGGCAAGGAGCTCGTCGCCCACCTCGTCCACGTGCGGACGCCGGGCCGGCGCGACGCGCCGTTCGTCGAGCTCAACTGCGCGGCCATCCCCGAGTCGCTGCTCGAGAGCGAGCTGTTCGGCTTCGAGCGCGGCGCCTTCACGGACGCGAAGAAGGCGAAGCCGGGGCTCCTCGAGGAAGCGGAGGGCGGCACGCTGTTCCTGGACGAGATCGGCGACATGCCGCTCGCCACGCAGGCGAAGCTGCTCAAGGTGCTCGAGACGCAGGTGTTCCGCCGCCTGGGCGGGACGCGCGACATCGCGACGGACGTGCGGTTCGTCGCGGCGACGCACCGCGACCTCGCGGCCGACGTGGCCGCGGGGCGGTTCCGGCTCGACCTCTTCCACCGCCTGGACGTGTTCCGCATCACCATCCCGCCGCTCCGTCAGCGCTCGGAGGACGTCGTCCCCCTCGCGCGGTTCTTCCTCGCGTCGCTCGCCGCGCGCGTGGGCAAGCCGATCACGGCGATCGCGCCCGAGATCGAGCGGCGCCTGGCGTCGTACGCGTTCCCGGGGAACGTGCGCGAGCTGCGGAACGTCATCGAGCGCGCGGTGGTGCTGGAGACGGGGAGCGTGCTGAGCGACGCGTCGGTCCTGCTCCGCGTCGCGTCGGCGCCGCCGGCGTCCGCCCCCGTCCCGGCACCGCCGCAGCCGATCCCGCTCGCTCGCGCAGTCGCGGAGGACCGGCCTCCGACGCTCGCGGATCTCGAGAAGGCCTACCTCGAATCGCTCATCGAGCGCGCGCGCGGCAACAAGAGCCAGGTGGCGCGCTGGATGGGCGTGTCGTATCCCACCGTCGCGAAGAAGATCGCCGATTTCGGGATCGACGTGTCCCGCTGGCGCGACGAGGAGCCGCTCCCCAGCGGCAGCTGATCCCGTCTTTCGAAAGATCCTTGCGAGCGCGCGCTGCAATCTCCCCGGCGCGCGGCAATTGTCCAGACATTTTGCGAGCGCGCAATTGGCGCGCGAATTGCGATGAGGACGCGCGCGTGCGGTTCAGCGCGGGGGCGTCCCAATGCCATGGTACACATACGTCTGTGAGAAGTGCGGGGAGATGGTCCAGCAGAAGACCTCCCTCGCGCATCGCGAGGTCATGCCCGTGCACCGCGGCGGCGGCGGATGCGGCGACGGGCGGCTGCGGCGGGTGCAGCCTGCCCTCGGTCCCGGCGACACGGCGCGGGGACCGTCCCGGCGCACCATCGAGGTCGTGAAGGGTGGCGCCGGCGCGCCCGAGGCCGCGCCGAGGAGCGGCGACGCGGCCGTCGAGCGCGGCACCCTCCCGGCCGCTCCGCCCGCCGATCTCGGGCCCGCGTGGGAGGACTGCGTCCTCGAGACGCTGTCCACCATCATGATGGAGTCCGTGGGCGCCCCCCGGCGCGTCGAGCTGATCCGGCGGCTCCTCGCG
>DASSQM010000090.1:0-4504 GCA_035702465.1 Anaeromyxobacter sp.
TCGCGGCGGACGTGATGGTGATGCCGCGCTCGCGCTCCTGCTCCATCCAGTCCATGACGGTGGTGCCCTCATGGACCTCGCCGATCTTGTGGGTGACGCCGGTGTAGAAGAGGATGCGCTCGGTCGCAGTGGTCTTGCCGGCATCGATGTGAGCCATGATGCCGAAGTTGCGATAGCGCTCGAGGGGACTGTTGCGGGGCATCGTCTCTTTCCTCTGAATCCTTGCGTCGATTCCTTCGTGCGTGCGCAGACCGGGCCGCGCCTCGCGCGGCACCGTCACCGACCACCGAGCTGTCAAAGAGCATCCGGGTCTCTTCGGGACCCTGGCCGGCCGAGCCGGCCGCTGCTCGTCTCTTACGCTCGCTCCTCCCCTACCACCGGTAGTGCGCGAAGGCCTTGTTGGCCTCCGCCATCTTGTGCGTGTCCTCGCGCTTCTTGACGGCGTTCCCGCGGTTGTTCGCGGCGTCGATGATCTCGCCGGCGAGCTTCTCCACCATGGTCTTCTCGCCGCGGCCCTTCGAGTACTCGATGAGCCAGCGCATCGCCAGCGCGGTGCGCCGGTCCTGCCGGACCTCGACCGGAACCTGGTAGGTCGCGCCGCCGACGCGGCGGCTCTTCACCTCGACCACCGGCTTCACGTTCTCGAGGGCCTTCTTGAAGATCTTGAGCGGATCGTCCTTGAGCTTCTGCTCGACCTGATCGAACGCGCCGTAGATGATGCGCTCGCCGGTGGACTTCTTCCCCTTGCGCATCAGGTTGTTGACGAACTTCGCCACGACCCGGTCCTGGAACTTGGGATCGGGGAGGATCTTGCGCTTCTCGACTTCGCGACGACGAGGCATCTCTCTCTATCCTCAGCTCGGGCGCTTCGCGCCGTACTTCGAGCGACCCTGCTTGCGGCCCTGGACGCCCACTGCGTCGAGGGTGCCGCGCACGATGTGGTAGCGCACGCCGGGGAGGTCCTTCACGCGGCCGCCGCGGATGAGGACCACCGAGTGCTCCTGCAGGTTGTGCCCCACGCCCGGGATGTAGCTCGTGACCTCGAAGCCGTTCGTCAGCCGGACGCGGGCCACCTTGCGGAGCGCCGAGTTCGGCTTCTTCGGCGTCGTCGTGTAGACGCGCGTGCAGACGCCGCGCTTCTGCGGCGACTCCTTGAGGGCGGGCGCCTTCTTCTTCACTGCGAGCTTCTCGCGCCCGCGGCGCACGAGCTGGCTGATGGTCGGCATCGGCTGTTTTTTTCCCAACAAAAACGCCCCTCGGAGTGGAACGGGGGCGCTGGATGAGACAACCCGTCGTAAGGGCGGCGAATTATACGGGCGCGCCCCGAGGTGTCAAGCCGATTCGCGGAGTTGCGCCGCTTGCGATCGCGGTGAGCACAGGACGTAGTGGAACACGTCCTTCTTGCCTTTCTCGCTGTAGCCCCAATGGGCATGGAGCTCGTGGAAGCGGACCTCGAATCCTGCCCGGTCGAGCTGCCGGTCGAGCGCCTCCCGCGACGGGAACCAGCGCGACTGGCCGTCCCAGTTGACCCAGACGTCCGGGCGGTAGAGCGGAAGCCCCTGCCCCTCCCAGACGGACCCGGCGCCCTTGATGCCGAACGCGAAGAAGCGGCTCGACCCCTCGCCCGGCGGCGCGAGCAGGAGCTGGCGGACGAGCGCGTAGATGCGGGCGAGCTCGCCCGACGAGAAGTAGTGGAGGCTCGAGTACGAGTAGACGAGGTTCGCGCCGGGCGCGGGTGGCTGCGGCCCGCCGAGGAGCTCGACGAAGTCGCCGCGCACGAGCGCGGGCTTCACGGGAGGGCGCTCGCGATCCCAGCGCGCCTGGAACGCCTCCAGGGCGTCCTGCGACACGTCGAGCCCGGTGTACGCCTCGACGAGCGGCGAGTGGAGGAAGCCGAACGCGTCGTTTCCGACCCCGCAGCCGAGCTCGACCACGCGCAGCCTCGCGCCGCGCGCGCCGAGCTCCTCGAGCAGGCGCCACACGAGCGGATTCGGGTCGCGCGGCCGCGTGAACTCGTAGGCGAGGCCGGGATCCTGGTAGACGCGCCCCCAGTCGAAGCGGAGGTCGAGCATGAAGCGCGCGTAGGCGAGCGCGTCCTTCTCGAGGCCCGACTCGGCCAGCGCGTCGAGGATGGCGAGCAGGAACCCGGGGAGATCGAGCGCGTCGCCGTGCTCGGCCTGCGCGAGCCAGAGCGCGGTGGCGAGGTCGCCCGAGCGCACCGTCACGAACTCGGGGACGTGGCGCGCGAGGCGGAGCTGCTCGGGCGGGACGTGCGCGAGCCGCGGCGCGAGCGCGGCGCGGAGCGCGCCGAGCCCCCCCTCCGGCATGGCCGTACCCCACTCGGCGGGCAGGCCGAGCGACGAGACCTCGCGGCCGAGCTCCGCCAGGACCGCATCGGGATCGCCGAAGCCGGCGTCGAGGAAGAGGTCGCGCCGGCGGGTGAAGTTCGCGGGCATTCGGCTGGCTCATAACACGGCGTTTCGCGGTTGCCGCAGTCGCGGTCGCGGTCGCGGTCGCGGTCGGGGTCGCGGTCGCGGTCGCGGTCGCGGTCGACCTCCGCGCTCACACCCGCGCGAGCAGCGCGAGAAACGCCGACGGCATGCCGACCGACTCCAGCTCGTCCATCGGCACCCACCGCAGCCCCGCGCCCACGGCGATCGCTCCCCGCACCTCGCATGCGAACGCGCGCAGCGTGAGGGCGCGGTGCGTGAGGATCCGCTCGCACGTCGCGAGCTCCTCGCCGACCGCGAGGCGCCGCCCCACGGCGCGGGCGAGCGCCGCACGCGCGTCGTCGCCGGGCCCGAGCTCCGCCGACGGCGGCGTCCACAGCCCGGCGAAGAGCCCGCGGGCGGGACGGCGCGCGAGCAGGATCGACCCGTTCCGGCGCGCGACGGCGCAGGCGAGCTCCATCGCGGGCCGCTCCGGGCGGCGGCGCGGCGCGGGGATCTCCGCGGCGGTCCCGGCGGCGCGCGCCGCGCACAGCGCGGCGACCGGGCATCGTCGGCACGACGGGCCTCTCGGCGCGCACGCCGTCGCCCCGAGCTCCATGAGCGCCTGGTTGAGATCGCCCGGCCTGTCCGGATCGACGAGCTCCGCGGCGAGCGCGCCGACGCGCGCGCGGAAGCCCGCGTCCGACGTCGCTCCCTGCACCGCCGCGAGGCGCGCGAGCACGCGCGCGGCGTTCCCGTCCACGGCCGGGGCCGGGATCGCGAACGCGATCGACGCCACCGCGCCCGCCGTGTAGGGCCCGAAGCCGGGAAGCGTCCGGAGCCGCTCGACGGACGCGGGGAGGCCGCCGTACCTCGCCACCGCCTCCCGCGCCGCCGCGGCGAGGTTGCGCCCGCGCGCGTAGTACCCGAGGCCGCCCCAGAGCGCGAGCACGTCGTCCTCGCGCGCGGCGGCGAGCGCCTCGAGCGTCGGGTACCGCGCCACGAACCGCTCGTAGTACGGGATCACGACGGAGACGCGCGTCTGCTGGAGCATCACCTCCGCCAGCCAGACGCGGTACGGGTCGGCGGCGCGCTGCGGATAGCGCCACGGGAGCTTCCGGTGGCCGGCGTCCCACCACGCGAGGAGCCGGCGGCGGAGCGCGCGCGTGCGTCGCGGGCCGAAGCGCTGCGCCTGCGCGGCTGCGGGGCGTCGGGGGGCGGCGCTCGGCACGCGGGGACGGTAGTGGCCGCGAGGTGGCGGCGTCAATGCGCGGGCGGATGATGCGAGGCGACGGCGCTGCCGTCACGGGAAGCCGAAGAGCGCCGACTGGGCGAGCCTGGACGAGCGGGCGCTCTGGTCGAGCGTGAGGTACGTGCCGTCGGGCGGGCCCCGCAGCCGGCGATGCTCCGCAGCGTGCTCTTCGGTACAGAAGAGCAGCGAGTGGCTTCAATACGCGTGGAGGATGCTCGGCTCGGCGAAGCGGCTCCAATCCACGGACGGCTCGAAGATGAGCGGCCGGAGGTCGGCACCGGACGCTTTCCAGCGGAGCTCCTGGTCCACGTCGATGCGGATGGGGCGCGCGCAGAGCCCGCAGGGCGACTCCACGCATGCGTTCACGGCTCGTCCCAGCAGGCGCCCTTGCACGAAGGGCGTGGCGAAGACGTCCTCCGCTCAAGCGCCGTGGCGCCGCTCCCCCGACGCGAAGGCGAGCCGGTGCGGCGTGGCGACGGCGGTGAGCGGGAACGCCCACGAGACGTCGCCAGTCGCGTCGCGTACGAGGAAGAAGAGGCGCCGCTCGAGCTCGCCGAGCGCGGTGAGGACGTCGTCGAGCGTCGCCCCCACGTCGGCCGCGAGGGCCGATGGCGG
Source organism: Anaeromyxobacter sp. (assembly GCA_035702465.1). Classification (GTDB taxonomy): domain Bacteria; phylum Myxococcota; class Myxococcia; order Myxococcales; family Anaeromyxobacteraceae; genus Anaeromyxobacter. Next base: position 4,297 of record DASSQM010000090.1, read on the forward strand.
GACGGGGCGGCCCGTCGACGCCAGCCGGAGGACGGCGGCGCGGCGAACGGCGCGCTCGAGAGGGGAAAGCGCGTCGAAGCGCCGGCGGGCCGCGGGCATGTGCTCCCCCACCGCGTTCCACCAGCCGGCCTCCGGCAGGCGCTCGATGCCGTCGCCGCGCCCGATCCGCACCACGGGGTCAGGCATCTTCGCCTCGCTCGCGGAGGGC
>DASSQM010000091.1:0-3543 GCA_035702465.1 Anaeromyxobacter sp.
GCGTCCTTGAACACGTAGATGCCGAGCCGGAATCCGGGGCGTGAGGGTGGCATGGCGATTCCTCCTGGAGGTTCCCGAGGAGATGCGGCGCGCCGCGGCGGAGGTACCGTCCCAGGCGGGCGCGCTCCCGGGGCCGACCTCCGAGGCGCTCGGCCGCGCGACGGCAACCCTCCACGTTGATCCGCGTCAAGCGCTCGAGGTCATCCGGGCCCTGGAGCGGCCCCCGTTCCGGACGCCGCTCGGGTTGCGCTACGCTCGCACGAGGCGTTCTCCACCGCGCGACATGCCGACGCGACACTCGCACGTTTCGGACGGACCGGCTCCGTCCGCCCTCGTCGGGCCTCCCGGCTCCGCGCTCCGCAGCACGGGGCTCGAGGTCGTCGGCGACGCGCCGTGGGGCACCCACTTCTGCGCGTTCTACGAGACGCCGGAGGATCTGCGCGAGATCCTCGTCCCGTACTTCAAGGCGGGGCTCGAGGGCGGCGAGTTCTGCATGTGGGTGACCTCGCCCCCGCTCGGCGTCGACGCGGCGTGGGAGGCGCTCGCGCAGGCGGTGCCGGATCTGGAGTCGTACCGGCGGCGCGGCCGGATCGAGATCCTGCCGCACACGGACTGGTACCTGCGCGGCGGCACGTTCGACTCCCAGCGGGTCCTCGACGGATGGGTGGCGAAGCTCGAGGAAGGGGTCTCCCGCGGCTGCGCCGGCCTGCGCCTGACGGGGAACACGTTCTGGCTCGAGAAGGGCGACTGGACGAGCTTCGCGGAGTACGAGGCGGCCGTCGACGCGGTCCTCGGGCGCTACCGGATGCTCGCGCTCTGCACCTACGCGTCGGATCGCTGCGGCGTGTCCGAGGTGGCGGACGTGATCCGGAACCACCAGTTCGCGCTCATCAAGCGCGAGGGCCGCTGGCAGCAGTTCGAGAGCTGCGACCGGCGCCGGATGCAGGACGCCATCGCGGTCGAGCGCGAGCGGCTCGCGGTCACCCTCCACAGCATCGGCGACGCGGTCGTCGGCACGGACACCGAGGGCCGCGTCACCACGATGAACCTCGTGGCGGAGGAGCTCACGGGGTGGACGAGGGCCGAGGCCTCGGGGCAGCCCGTGGGCGACGTGTTCCGCATCGTGCGCGAGGGCACGGAAGAGCCCGCGAACGATCCCGTGCGCAAGGTCCTCGCCGAGGGCACCGCCGCGGTGCTGGCGAACCACACCGAGCTCGTGGCGAGGGACGGCAGGAGGCTGCCCATCGACGACAGCGCGGCGCCGATCCGCGGCCCGGCCGGCGAGCTCCTCGGCGCGGTGCTCGTGTTCCGCGACGCGAGCGCGACGCGGCGGGCGGAGAAGGAGCGCGAGGCGACCATCGCGGCGCTGCGCGAGAGCGAGGAGCGCTACCGCCTCCTCTTCCAGAACATGCTGGACGGGTTCGCGTACTGCCGGATGCTGTACGACGCGCGCGGGCTCCCGGACGACTTCGTGTACCTCGACGTGAACGGCGCGTTCGAGAAGCTGACGGGGCTGCGGGACGTCGTCGGACGGCGCGTGACCGAGCTCATCCCCGGTGTGAAGGGATCGCACCCCGAGCTGTTCGAGACCTACGCGCGCGTGGCGCGGACGGGCCGGCCGGAGCGGTTCGAGATCGACTTCCGGCCGCTCGGCAAGTGGTTCTCGATCTCGGTGTACAGCCCGCAGCCGGACCATTTCGTGGCCGTGTTCGACGACGTCACCGCGCGCAGGAGCGGCGAGGAGCGCATCCGTCGGCAGAACGCCGTGCTGGCGGGCATCGCGCGCATCTTCCGCCAGGCGCTCACCTGCGAGACGGAGGAGGACCTCGGGCGGGCGTGCCTCTCCGTCGTCGAGGAGGTCACGAAGAGCAGGTTCGGGTTCGTCGGCGAGCTGAACCCGCGCACGAACCGGCTGGACGACATCGCCGTCAGCGATCCGGGCTGGGACGTCTGCCGCGCAGGCCTGCCGCCGCGCCACGGCGGCCGGGTGCCGATCGGCTTCGAGGTCCGCGGGATCTACGGCCGCGTGCTCCGGGACGGGAAGGGGTTCTTCACGAACGATCCCGGCTCGCACCCGGACCGCATCGGGACGCCGCCCGGCCACCCGCCGCTCAAGGCGTTCCTCGGGGTCCCGCTCCTCCACGCGGGGAGGACCATCGGGATGGTCGCCGTCGCGAATCGAGGCGGCGGATACGGCGACGAGGACCTCGAGTGCGCGGAGGCGCTCGCGCCCGCCATCGTGCAGGCGCTCCTGCGCAAGCGCGCGGAGGAGGAGGTCCGGTCGGCGAACGCGCAGCTCACGGACGCGGCGCGGCGCAAGGACGACTTCCTCAGCATGCTCTCGCACGAGCTGCGCAACCCGCTCGCGCCGATCCGCAACTCGATCCACGTCCTCGAGAAGGCGGACCCCGCCGGAGAGCAGGCGCGGCACGCGAAGGAGGTCATCCGCAGGCAGTCCGAGCACCTCGCGCGGATCGTCGACGACCTCCTCGACGTGACCCGCATCGCGCGCGGGAAGATCGAGGTGAAGCGGGCGCCGCTGGACCTCGGGACGCTCGTGCGGCGCGCCGGCGAGGACCACACCGTGCTCATGCGCGACCGGGGGCTGGAGTTCGCCGTGGTGCTGCCGCGCGAGCCCCTGTGGACGGACGGCGACGCGACGCGGCTCGCGCAGGTGGTCGGCAACCTGCTCCACAACGCCGCGAAGTTCACGGCGCAGGGTGGCCGCGTGGAACTCGCGCTCGAGGCGGCTCGGGGAGGCGCCGAGATCCACGTGCGCGACACCGGCGTCGGCATGGAGCCGGAGTTCATCGAGCGCGTCTTCGAGCCGTTCGTGCAGGCCGAGCGGACCATGGCGAGGACCGACGGAGGCCTCGGCCTCGGCCTCGCGCTCGTGAAGGCCGTCGCGGAGCTGCACGGGGGATCGGTCCGCGCCGCGAGCGCCGGGCCGGGGAAGGGCTCCGAGTTCGTCGTGCGCCTGCCGGTGGTGGACGCCGCCGCGGCGGCCCTCGCGCCGCCGCCGCGGATCGCGCGCGCGGAGGCGAGCCGCCGCGTGCTCATCATCGACGACAACCGCGACGCGGCGGACAGCCTCGCGCAGATCGTGGAGATGTTCGGGCACGTCGCGGAGATCGCCTACGACGGCCCGAGCGGCGTCGCGCGGGCGAAGGAGAACTGCCCGGACGTCATCCTGTGCGACATCGGGCTCCCGGGCATGAACGGATACGAGGTGGTGCAGGCGCTCCGCGGCGACGCAGCGCTCCGTGCGGCCCGGATGTTCGCCGTGAGCGGGCACGCGCAGCCCGAGGATCGCAAGAAGGCGCTCGAGGCCGGCTTCGATCGGCACATCGCAAAGCCGCTCGATCTCGACGAGATCGAGCGGATCCTCTCCGGCCCGCCGGCCTGACCCGTCCCCCGCGCGCGTCGGAGCGGCGATTCGCACTCCGCGCGGATCCTCCACGCGGTCTCCGGACTCACAGCACTCGTTCCAACCCAACGCCCGGCCGGAGAGCGGCCCTCCTGGAGATCCGCATGAGATCGCTT
>DASSQM010000092.1:0-3438 GCA_035702465.1 Anaeromyxobacter sp.
GCCTCGTCGATCTCGAAGTTCGCGTGCACGCTCTGCACGTCGTCGAGCTCCTCGAGCAGGTTCATGAGGCGGAGCATCGCGCGCGCCTTCTCCGGATCGTGGATCTTGACGCTTTCCTTGGGCACGAACGTGATGCGCGACCGGCCGAGCCCGAGCTTGCGCCTCTCCAGCGCGACGACGACGCCGTGCAGGTCGTTCGGGTGCGTGCGCACCTCGAAGCCCTCGGCGCCGAGGCTCACGACGTCCTCGGCGCCCGCGTCGATGGCGGCCTCCGTGACGGCGTCCTCGCCCGGCCCGGCCTTCACGTCGACGACGCCCATGCGCTCGAAGTTCCACGCCACGGCGCCCTGCGCGGCGAGGTGCCCGCCGCCCTTCTCGAACGCGGTGCGGACCTCGCCCGCCGTGCGGTTCCGGTTGTCCGTGAGGCACTCCACGATCATCGCGGCGCCGCCGGGGCCGTAGCCCTCGTAGTGGACCTCCTCGTACGCGACGCCCTCGAGCTCGCCCGTGCCCTTCTTGATGGCCCGCACGACGTTGTCGTGCGGCATGTTCGCCTCGCGCGCCGCCTCGATGGCCGAGCGGAGCCGCGCGTTCCCGGCTGGATCCCCGCCGCCCGCGCGCGCGGCGACCGTGATCTCGCGGATGAGCTTCGTGAACAGGTTCCCCTTGGCCGCGCCCTGCGCGGCCTTCTTGTGCTTGATCTTCGACCAGCGGTTGTGGCCGGACATGGCGGCCTCGGCGGGATGCTCAGGCGAGGTTGCCGACCGTGCGCACCGGTTTCAAGGAATACCGGCAGCACCCTGCCGGGCTCCTCGGCCATCCTGCTACCAGAGGATCGAATCCACCATCTCGTCGACCATGTCGCCGAGCTTCTCGATGCCGTGCGACTTGGACAGGAAGCCGTCCGCGCCGGCCTGCTCGGAGATGACCGACAGCTCGTCGTCCGGCTTCGAGCTGAAGAGGATGATGGGGATCTTCTCCGTGTGGAAGTCCTGCTTCAGGACGCGGACGATGTCCTTGCCCGAGATGTCCGGCATCATGAGGTCCGTGAGGATGATCTCGGGCTGGAACTGATCGAGCTGGACCTGGAACTCGAGCAGGTTCGAGGCCGCGGCGACCTTGTAGCCGCGCTCCTCCAGGACGGCCTTCTCCATCTCGAGCGTGATGGTCGAGTCGTCGAGGAGGAGGATGCGCTTCTTCTCTGCCATGCCCCGTCCTAGAGCGCCGCGAGCGCGTACTCCGCCGCCCGCGCGAACGCCGCCCCGTCCTCCGGAATGTCGGGATAGTACCCCAGGAACGCCTGTCGCTTGCCCTCGGGACGACGCTTGAACGCCTCGAGCGTGTTCCGGTACGCGAGCCGCGCGCGGTCCGGATCGCGCTGCGCCTCGCGGCAGCGGCCCAGGTAGTAGTGCGCGAGCGAGAGATCCGGATCGAGGAAGAGCGCGCGGGAGAGCTCGAGCGCCGCCGCCTCGGCGTCGCCCTGCGCGAGGAGGTGGATGCCGTAGAACAGGTGCGCCTCGGCCGAGAGCGGCTCGAGCTGGAGCGCCGACGCGTAGCTCTCGCGCGCCTTGTCCGGCTGGCGCAGCACGCCGTAGAGGTTCGCGAGCGTGAGGCGCAGGGCGAGGTCGTCGCGGCGGAGCTCGAGGCCGCGCTCGAGCAGCTCGCGGGCGGCGCCGAAGCGCCCCTGCGCGAACAGGGCCACCGCGCCGTCCAGGTACTCCTGCGGCGCGAGCGGCGGCGAGCCCTGCGGCGGCGTCGGCGCGCGCTTGCCGTCCGGCCGCCGCGGCGCGCCCGGGAGCCAGCTCGCCTGCGGCGACGGGAGCTCGAGGTGCGTCACCGGCGGCGGCGAGACGGTGCGAGGGCGCGGCGCCTGGCGCGACGGCGGCGGGGTCGTCCGGAGCGGCGCCTCCGGACGGCGGTACAGGAACGCGCCCGCGACCTCCGTCAGCTCGAACCCGTCGAAGATCCGGAAGAGCGACTCGGAGTAGCCGAGGAAGAGGTAGCCCCCCGGCGCGAGCGCGTTGTGGAACTGCGTGAGCACCTGCTGCGTCGTGTGCGTGTCGAAGTAGATGATGACGTTGCGGCAGAAGATGACGTCCCACGCGCCGTCGGGCGGCCGCGGGAACACCGCCGAGACGAGGTTGTGCGTGCGGATGGCCGCGAGGAACGGGCGCAGGTGGGTGCGCACGCGGTGGCGGTCGCCGTCCGCGTCGAAGTGCTTCTGCAGGAGGTGCGGCGGGACGTCCCGCGCGCGCCGCGCGTCGTAGGTGCCGCGCGCGGCGAAGGCGATCGCCTCCGGGTTCACGTCGGTGGCGAGGATCTCGACCTGCTCGGGCTGGGCGCCCGCCTCGGCGGCCGTCATCGCGATCGAGTACGGCTCCTCGCCGGTGGCGCACCCCGCCGACCAGATGGCGAGCTTCCGGCCGCCGCCGCGCGGACGGCGCAAGAGCTCGGGCATGAGCGCCTCGAGCGCACGGAACTGCCGGTCGTCGCGGAAGAAGCTCGTCTTGCCGACCGTGACGAGCGGCAGGAGCCGGCGCAGCTCCTCGTCGCCCGACGGCGAGCGGAGGAGCGCGACGTAGGCGGCGGGATCCCTCACCGTCTCCTTCAGCTCGTCGAGCCGCGCCGCCAGCGCGATCTTGAGCGCGGAGTGGCCGTCCTGGCGGACGTGGAGCCCCACCCGCTCCTTGAGGAGCGCCGCGAGATCGAGGAGGAGCTCGGTCGCGACGGCGATCATCGCGTCAGCTCCACGAGCGCCCGGGGGATGGCTTCGAGCGGCAGGACCCGATCCACCGCGCCGAGCTCGATGGCGGCGCGCGGCATCCCGAACACCGCGCTCGTCGCCTCGTCCTGCGCGAGCGTGGGCCCGCCCGCGTCCTTGATGGCGCGGAGCCCCGCCGCGCCGTCCCGGCCCATGCCGGTGAGGATGACGCCGCAGGCGCGCGCGCCGTAGGCGTGGGCGGCGGAGGCGAGGAGCGGCGTCACGGACGGCTTGAACCCGTCGAGCGGCGCCGCGTCCGAGAGGCGCGCCACGCCCTCGCCGACGAGCAGGTGCCGCCCGGTGGGCGCGAGCACGACGAGCCCCGGGCGGAGCCGGTCGCCGTCGCGCGCCTCGCGCACGTCGAGCCGCGTCTCCGTGGCGAGCCAGGTCGCGAGCCCCTCGGTGAACCCGTCGGCGATGTGCTGCACCACCGCGATCGGGACCGGGAAGCTCGCCGGCAGCGCGCGGAGGATCGCCGCGAGCGCGCGCGGGCCGCCGAGCGACGCGCCGATCGCCACGAGCTCCGGGCGCGCAGTGGACGGATGCGGCGAGATGCGGTGCTCGCGCAGGCCGCGCAGGTGACGGATGACCTTCACGCCCGCGAGGAGGCGCAGCCGCGAGCGGAGGAGCTGGCCGTACTGGTCGAGATCCGTCGCGGCCTGCGGCTTCTCGAGGAT
>DASSQM010000093.1:0-4188 GCA_035702465.1 Anaeromyxobacter sp.
AGCGCGTGGGCCAGTGGGACGGCGCGAAGACCTACTTCCTGTGCGTGAACTGCCACAACCCGCACTCGCCGCGCTTCAAGGGCGTGAAGGAGATCGTGATCGACGGCAAGTCGACCGTCACCCCCACCCTCCAGAAGATCAAGCCCGAGCCGCGGCCCAAGCGCCCCGAGGAGATGCGGCGATGACGACGCCGAAGCACTTGCAGGTCCTCCAGGAGGGCGGCGATCCGCTCGCGGGCGGCGGGCCGATCGATCCGGCCCGCCGCGCGTTCATGCGCACCGCCGCGGCCGGCGCGGCGGTCTCGGCGCTCGCCTCGTGCGGCGTCGACCTCGGCGACTTCCTGCGCGGGCACTTCAAGGAGCTGTCGAAGGACGACCTCGCGAAGGTGCTCGCCAAGGTCGAGAAGAAGAACAAGGACCGCTTCGGCAAGGACACGAAGGTCTCGGCCGAGGGGCCGCGCCCCGGCGTCGAGTTCGGCTACGGCCTCGACATCTCGCGCTGCGTGGGCTGCCGCCGCTGCGTGTACGCGTGCGTGAAGGAGAACAACCAGTCGCGCGACCCGCAGATCCACTGGATCCGGGTCCTCGAGATGGACAAGGACAAGGGCGTCGACCTGGCCAGCGCGGAGCTCTACTACGACCCGCAGGAGGTCCCGCGGGCCGGCAAGTTCTACTTCCCGGTGCAGTGCCAGCAGTGCCGCAATCCTCCCTGCGTGAAGTCCTGCCCGACGCAGGCCACGTGGAAGGAGCCGGACGGCATCGTCGTCATCGACTACGACTGGTGCATCGGCTGCCGCTGTTGCATGTCGGCCTGTCCCTACGGCGCGCGCCACTTCAACTGGGGCGCGCCGAAGCTGTCCGCCGAGGAGCTGAACCCGAACCAGCACTACCTCGGGAACCGCCCGCGGCCGAAGGGGGTCGTGGAGAAGTGCACCTTCTGCATCCAGCGCACCCGCGCCGGCCGCTACCCGGCCTGCGTCGAGATCTGCCCGGTCGGCGCGCGGAAGTTCGGCAACCTCCTCGACCCGGAGAGCGAGATCCGCAAGGTGATGGAGACGAAGCGCGTCTTCGTCTTCAAGGAGGAGCTCGCCACTCACCCGCAGTTCTACTACTTCTACGCGACCTAGCGAGGATCCCGAGACATGTCCGGCATCGCGGAGTTCCTGAGGGGCTGCGTCCGCCAGGTCCTCACCGGAGGCAAGGCGTACAAGGCCTGGGTCGCGTTCCTCCTGCTCACCATCGTCCTCGGCGGGGCCGCCTACGCGCGCCAGGCGAGCATCGGCCTCATCGCGACGAACATGCGCGACGAGGTCTCCTGGGCCTTCTACATCGGCAACTTCACGTTCCTCGTCGGCGTGGCCGCCGCGGCGGTGCTGCTCGTCATCCCCGCCTACGTCTATCAGTGGAAGCCGATCAAGGAGGTCGTGGTCCTCGGCGAGCTGCTCGCCATCAGCGCGCTCGTCATGTGCCTCCTCTTCATCCTCGTGGACATGGGGCACCCGGAGCGCTTCCTCCACATCGCCCCGCTCCTCGGCACGCCGAACTGGCCGCGCTCGCTGCTGACGTGGGACGCGCTCGTCCTGAACAGCTACCTGCTCGTGAACCTGGTGCTCGTCTCGTACCTGCTCTTCAAGACCTACCGTGGACAGGCCTACAACAAGAAGATCTTCCTGCCGCTCGTCCTGCTCTCGATCCCGGTCTCCATCTCCACGCACACCGTCACGGCGTTCCTCTACAACGGCATGGCGGCGCGGCCGTACTGGAACGCGTCGATCCTCGCGCCGCGGTTCATCGCGTCGGCGTTCTGCTCCGGGCCCGCGGTGATGATCATCCTGTTCCAGCTGCTCCGGAAGACGAACAACTTCCCCATCAAGGACGAGGCGATCCACAAGGTCGCCGAGCTCATGGCGTACGCCATGTTCGTGAACCTGTTCCTCCTCGGCGCGGAGCTGTTCAAGGAGTACTACTCGGCGACGGAGCACCTCCTGTACACCGAGTACTTCTGGACCGGCATCGGCGAGCACAAGGCGCTCGTGCCGTACGCCTGGCTGTCGCTCGTCTGCAGCCTCGCCGCATTCGTGCTCTTCCTCGTGCCGAGGACGCGCAAGAACTACCTCACCCTCAACCTCGGCTGTCTGCTGATCTGGGCGGGCTGCTACATCGAGAAGGGGATGGGGCTCATCATCCCGGGCATGACCCCGGACACCCTCGGCCAGATCTACGAGTACAAGCCGACCCTGACGGAGTGGGGGACGGCGATGGGCGTGTTCGGCATCGGATTTCTGGTATTCACCCTGCTCGTGAAGATCGCGGTGCCCATCCTCGTCGGTACGTTCAGGGCGCCGCACGCGTCGGGCGCCACCGCTCCGGCGGGCTCCGCCGGACTCGCCGCTCACTAGCAGCACCAACACCAGCCGTACGAAAGGTAGGACAAGACGATGAAGCGAATCCTGTTCGCCCTCGCCGCCCTCTCCCTCGCCGGCGCGGCCCATGCCGACGCGGCCCTGTTCGCGTCGAAGTGCGCGAGCTGCCACGGCAAGGACGGCAAGCCCTCGGCGGTCGGCCAGAAGATGGGCGCGAAGGACCTCACGACCGTGAAGGAGTCCGAGAAGGAGATCGAGGGCATCATCACGAACGGCAAGGGCAAGATGCCGGCGTACAAGGAGAAGCTGACGGCCGAGCAGATCGCGTCGCTCGCGAAGTACATCAAGGGCGGCCTGAAGTAGGCCTCGCCTCGACCGTCACCGGGCGAGCGGCGCGAGGAACTCCACCGCGCGCCGCTCGGCCCAGAAGCTCGGCCAGAACGGCCACCCCGACACGAAGGCCACGTGCCCGCCCGCCGTCACCGCCTCGAGCGTGACGCGCGGGTTCTCCCTCGCCTCGTCCACGGGGATCGTCTCGGCGGGCACGATGGGATCGTCGAGCGACGCGACGGCGAGGAGCGGCCGCCGCACGCCGGAGAGCCAGCGGCCGGCCGACGACCGGCGCCAGTAGTCCTCCGCGGTCGCGAAGCCGTGGAGCGGCGCGGTCACCGCGGCGTCGAACTCGGCGAACGTCCGCGCCGCCGCCGCGCGCGGCGCGTCGAACGCGCGCGGGTACCGGACCGCCTTCTCCGCCGCCTTGCGGCGAAGGCTCCGCAGGAAGCGCGTGCGGTAGACGCGGTTCCAGAAGCCAGGCCCGTCGATCGCGCGCGCGGAGCGCTCGAGGTCGAAGGGCGCGGAGATGACGGCCCCGCCGCGCACCTCCGGGGGCAGCGCGTCGCCGCGCTCGCCCAGGAACTTCGCGACGACGTTCCCGCCGAGCGAGAAGCCGGCGAGCACGATGGGGCGGCCCGGCCGCTCGGCGGCGAGCCGCTCGACGACGAGGGCGAGGTCGCCCGTCTCGCCGGAGTGGTAGAAGCGCGGGAGCCGGTTGGGCGTGCCGGAGCACCCGCGGAAGTTCATGGCCAGCGCGGGCAGGCCGGCGGAGAGCGCCAGCGCCACGAGGCCGCGGACGTACGGCGCGCGCGACGATCCCTCGAGCCCGTGGCAGACGACGAGGACCGCGTCGCGGCGCGACGCGCCGCCGTCCGAGGACGCGCCCGCCCGCGGCGCGAAGCGGTCCACGTCGAGGAAGTCGCCGTCGGGGAGCTCCCAGCGCTCGCGCGCCGCGCGCGGGCGCGGGAGGACGCGCGCGACCGACGCGAAGGCGGTCATGGCGTTTGCGCCCGGCAGCCAGGGTGCGGGGGCGTAGCTCACGGCGCGCGAAACTGGGGGTGCGCGCGGATGCGGTCGAGGGCGTCCGGCGGCGCGTCGGCCGGGAACGGCGCGGAGGACCGCGCGAGGCGCGCGAGCCACCTCTCGTCGAGCGGGCGCGCAAGAAGCGCCGGGTCGGTGGCGGCCGCGGTCGTCTCCTGCTTCGGGCCGGACGGGTCGCCGGCGCCGACGTGGAAGCCGGCGAGGAGCAGGGCGGAGCGCGTCGCCGTCGCGGTGCTGTAGGTGTACACCGCGGCGCGGTCCGCGCAGCGCCCCCGCAGCGCCGAGAAGGCCGCGAGCGTCCAGAGCTCCGGGTTCGCGCGGGGCGAGAACGGATCCCAGAAAACCACCTCGGCGCGCGCCGCCTCGCGCGGCAGCGTCTCCCGGACGTCCCCGGCGACGAGCCGCCAGGCGGCGCGCGGCGTCTCGAAGCGGCCGCCTCCGAGGAGCGCGCG
>DASSQM010000094.1:0-2195 GCA_035702465.1 Anaeromyxobacter sp.
GGGCGAACGCGCGGGCGAGTTCGCGCTGCGCGTGTCCGGGAAGAGCTACCTCGACGTCGCGCTCTCGGGCGGCGGCATCGCCGCGACCATGCGCGCCACGCGCGCCGCGTCCGACGGGGCGCTGCTCGAGCTCGCCGTCGCGCGGGCGCGGCGTTTGCTCGCGCAGGGGGTCACGACCATCGAGGTGAAGAGCGGGTACGGCCTGTCCGCCGAGTCCGAGCTCCGGCTGCTGCGGGTCATCCACGAGCTGCAGCACGTGCTCTGGGCGGACGTGACGGTGGCGCCGACCGTGCTCGCGCACGCGGTGCCGCCGGAGCGTCGCGAGGACCGCGCCGGGTTCGTGCGGGAGATCTGCGAGGAGCTCCTGCCGGCCGCGGCGAAGGAGCGGCTCGCCGTCTCGTGCGACGTCTTCGTCGAGGACGGCGCGTTCACCCCGGACGAGGGCGGCCGCATCCTCCGGACGGCGCGCGGGCTCGGGCTCGCCCCGCGGATGCACGCGGACCAGCTCACCGCGGGCGGCGGCGCGCGGCTCGCCGCGGAGCTGGGCTGCGCGAGCGCGGATCACCTGGAGCAGATCGACGAGGCGGGCATCGAGGCGATGGCGCGCGCCGGCGTCGTGGCCGGCCTCCTGCCCGTGTCGACGCTGTTCCTCGGTTCGGACCGCTACGCGCCGGGGCGCCGCCTGCTCGCGGCGGGGGTCCCGGTCGCGATCGCCACGAACCTGAACCCCGGCAGCGCCATGACCGAGAGCGTGGGCCTCACGCTCTCGCTCGCGTGCCTCAAGCTCGGGCTCTCGCCGGCGGAGGCGCTCGTCGCGTTCACCGCGGGCGGCGCGCGGTCGCTCCGGAGGCAGGACACCGGGCGCCTCGCGCCGGGCTGCGAGGCGGACCTCGTCCTGTGGGGCTGCGGGTCCGCCGAGCACCTCGCCTGGCACATGGCGACGAACCACGCGCTCGCCGTCGTGAAGCGCGGCCGGATCGCCCACCACGCGGCGCCGGGGACGGCGGTGGACTGCCGCTAGAGGTCGGGCGTGCGCATCGGGCTCGTCTCGGACACGCACGGGCTCCTCGATCCGAAGCTCGAAGCGGTGTTCCGCGGCTGCGAGCTCATCGTGCACGGCGGGGACATCGTGCGGACGAGCGTCCTCGCCGGGCTCTCCGCGATCGCGCCGGTGGTCGCGGTCCGCGGCAACAACGACCTCGGACCGGAGTTCGCGCACGTGCCCGAGACCGCGCTCGTCGAGGTCGGCGACCTCACGCTCCTCGCGGTGCACGACCTCGGACGGCGCGAGAAGCCCATCCCCCCGGCGCGCGACATCCTCGCCCTGCGGCGCGTGGAGATCGTGCTCCACGGCCACTCGCACCGGCCCGGCACGGCGCTCCTCGACGGCACGCTGTTCGTGAACCCCGGCTCCGCCGGTCCGCGCCGCTTCTCGCTGCCGCGCACGGCGGCCGTGCTGCGCGCCCGCGGCCGCACGGTGTCGGTCTCGTTCTTCGATCTCTCCGGCGTGCGCCCCGCGCCGTGGGGCGAGCCGGTCGAGGCGGCGCTGTGATCCTCGCGCGCCGCGGCCCGTTCCCGCCCGAGGGCCGCACGCTCCGCGCCGTCGGCTTCGACGACGCGCCGTTCGCGCGCGGGCGGCGCGGCGCCGTCGGGATCGCGGGCGTCGTCTGCGCGGGGACGCGGTTCGAGGGGCTCGTGTGGGGCGAGGTCCGCCAGGACGGGTGGAACGCGACGGACGTCATCGTCCGGCTGCTCGCCGGCGGCAAGTTCCTCCCGCAGCTCCACCTCGTCCTCACCGACGGGATCGCGTTCGGCGGGTTCAACGTCGTCGATCTCGAGGCGCTCGCCGCGGCGCTCGGGCGACCGTGCGTCGCGGTGATGCGGCGGCCGCCCGATCTCCAGGCGGTCGAGCGGGCGATCCGGCGCCTGCCGCGCGCGGAGCGGCGGCTCGAGCTGATCCGCCGCGCGGGCCCCGTGTACCGGCGCGGGCCGTTCACGTTCCAGGTGCGGGGCGCGGAACCGGACGCGATCGGGCGGGCGCTCGCGCGCCTCACCGATCGGGGCGTCGTACCCGAGCCGCTGCGGCTCGCACACCTCGTCGGCGGCGCCGTGCGCGGAGGCGAGAGCGGCAATCGCGCCTGAGCGGCGCATGTGGGACGCGCGCCGCCCGGGGCCTGCATCCCGGCGCGGAATGG
>DASSQM010000095.1:0-22013 GCA_035702465.1 Anaeromyxobacter sp.
CAGGCGACGCGCGGGTGCTTGCCCGGCGCGAGCCCCGCCCGAAGGCTTCGTTGCGGGCGCACCCCGCGCCCGGCCCGAGCACGAGGAGCCCCCATGGCCAGCCGCAGCGACCCTCCGACCGCGTCCCCCGAGCGGGAGCGCGAGGCGCGGTGGGAGGAGGAGGCGGAGTTCTTCGACGCGCGCGCCCCCGGCGAGGCCCGCGGCATCCCCCCGCGTGTTGCGATGCGCTATGCGCGCTCGGCGCACGCCTGGTTCAACAAGGAGTACCGGTTCAGGATCCTGGGACCGCTCCACGGCCACCGCGTCCTCGACGTGGGGTGTGGGACCGGGGACAACGCAATCCTGCTCGCGCTCGCGGGGGGCGAGGTCACGGGGGTCGACCTCTCGCAGCGCTCCATCGAGGTGGCCGAGAAGCGGGCCCGCGCGAGCGGGCTACCGCGCCCGCCCCGCTTCGTGTGCGCGCCCATCGAGTCCGCGGACCTCCCCGAGCGGCACTTCGACGTGATCTGGGCCGATGGGCTCCTGCACCACGTGATCCCGGAGCTCGAGCTCGTGCTGGCGCGGCTCCACGTCCTCGCCTGCCCCGGCGCGCGGGTGGTGTTCTCGGAGCCGGTGAACCGCCTCCCCGCGCTGCGCGCGCTCCGCATGGCGCTTCCCATCCCGATCGACGGCACCTCCGGGGAGCGGCCCCTCGAGGACGCCGAGCTTGCCGTCATCCGGCGGCACGTGTCGGACCTGCGGATCCGCGCGTTCGGCCTCTTCGGGAGGCTGAACCGGTTCGTCGTCACCGGCGGATACGAGGAGGCACCCCTCGCGCGGCGCGCCGTCGCGAACCTGCTCTGCGCCGCGGACTACGCGATCCTCTCGGCGGGACCGCTCGCCCGTATCGGCGGGATGGCGGTGCTGCACGGGCGGTTCGCGTAGGAGCGGGACGGCGCGGTGCGGGCGCGGCGATCGTGGCTCCGTGCGGTGCGGGCCCTCGCCGGGGTCCTCGCCGCGGCCGGCGCTCTCGGGCAGCCCCCCGCCGCCGCGGCCGAGCGCGATGCGACGCCGGCGCCCCCGGCAGACCGCTCCGGCGTCCGCGTCGGCGTGGTGCACGGGACGCTCAAGGTGCGGCCGGGCACTCCGGTGCCGGACGCGGCGGCGATCGCCCTCGACGCCGCGCGCAACGAGTTCGAGCCGTACCAGATCGTGGTGGGCGGCGGCGCGCGCGGCGCGAAGGCGATCTCGGCGCGCGCGAGCGCGCTCGCCTCGCGCGGGGGCACGGGGCGCATCGGCGCGGAGAACGTGCGCCTCTACCGCGAGGCCCTCTACGACGTGCGCCGCCGCTCGAACGTGGAGGGCGCGCGGGGCCCGTGGCCGGACGCGCTCGTGCCCGACGTCGACGCGTACGACGGCCAGCGCCGCAACGCGTTCCCGTTCGACGTCCCCGCCGGCGAGTCGCGCGCGATCTGGGTGGACGTGTTCGTCCCCGAGGGCACGCCGCCGGGCGCGTACCGCGGGACGGTCGAGGTGGAGAGCGCGGGGCGGCCCGTCGCGACGGTGCGGGTCGAGCTGCGCGTCCGCGCATTCAGCCTCCCGTCGACCGCGACGCTGCGGTCCGCGTTCGGCTTCTCGGTGGACGTGGTCTGCCGCGCGCACGAGGGAGGCCGCTTCTGCCGCGACGGCGCCCAGGCGACCCCGCTCGTCGAGAGATACGTGCGCGCCGCGCTCGACCACCGCGTCACGCTCATGACGCCGTACTACACGCTGCCGAGCGGGGCCTCGTGGCGTGAGTTCGACGAGGCTGTCGCACCGTTCCTGGAGGGGACCGCGCGGACGCGGCTCCGCGGCGCGCGGCTCACGGCGTTCCGCGCGAGCTACCGGCGGAAGGCCGACCCGGGATGGGAGCGCTCGCGGACGGAGCTCGTCCGCGCCCACTTCCGCGAGCGCGGCTGGGCCGATCGCCTCTTCGACTACACGTACGACGAGCCGCGCGCCTGCGTCCCGGAGGTCCCGGCCCGCGCGCGCGTCGCGCACGCCGCCGGCGTCCGCACGCTCGTCACCACGGACGTCGAGAGGCTCCGCGCCTGCGGCTGGGACGACGACGTCGACATCCTCTGCCCGCTCGTGAACCAGGTGCACCCGGCGGGCGGCGCGAGCGAGCGGGCGCGGTACGCGGCGTTCCTCTCGCGGCCGGGGAAGGAGCTCTGGTGGTACCAGTCGTGCATGTCGCACGGCTGCCACGAGGAGAGCTCGTGCGGCGAGGAGCAGGAGCGCGACACGGCCCATGGGTACCCCTCGTACGCGATCGACGCGCCCGCGATCCTCGCGCGCGCGATGGAGTGGCTCTCGTTCTCGTACGGCGTCGCGGGCGAGCTGTACTGGGACACCGTGGCGAAGCTCGACTCGGCGTGGCGCGACGACGGGCTCTGCGGCTTCGGCGGGCAGGGCGACGGGACGCTGTTCTACCCGGGCAGGCCGGACGTGATCGGCGGGACGTCGAGCGTGCCGGTGGAGACGATCCGGCTGAAGCTCGTGCGCGAGGGCATGGAGGACTACGAGTACCTCGCCCTGCTCTCGTCGCTCGGCGGCGATCGCCGCGCGGCGGAGGAGGAGGCGCGCCGCGTCTTCCCGGCCGCGCCGCGCGCGTCGGAGACGACGCCCGAGGCCCTCTACGACGCGCGCCGGCGGATCGCGGATCGCATCGAGCGGCTCCTCGCGGCGCGCCGCGGCTCCGCGGGGCGTTGACCGCCGGGATCAGTGCGGCCGCGACGCCTCGATGCGGCGGGCGGCGGCGTCGGCCTCGGGAGCGCCGCAGGCGGGCGCGCTCTTCGTCGTCCCGAGAAAGCCCTTCGTCTCGGTCTTCGCCTGGGCGGCGCGGCGGAGCCGCGGGAGCGCCGCCGGGTCGCCGATCTCGCCGAGGCGCCGCGCGGCGGCGCGGCGGACGTCGCAGTCCGCGTCGCCGAGGAGCTCGCCGTACGCCTGCACCCGATCCACGCGATCCTCCGCGCCGAGGTCCCGCGCGAGGGCGAGCGCCCGCAGCCTGTGGAGGCCGCTCGCGGCCCCGGCGGCGCGCAGGATCGCGGGGAGCGCGGGGGGACCTTCCTCGAGGAGCAGGTGCGCCGCGCGGTCCGCGAGCACCCGCTCGCGTCCGAGCGCCGCGACGAGGTCGTCGTACGCGCCGGTGTCGAGCGGCCCGGCCTTCCTCGCCAGGGCGTACGCGTCGATCCCCTCTCCGATGCCGCCGGGGATGCGATGGAGCGCGCGCCCGCGGAGCAGGAGGAGCTCGGGGTCGTCGGGGCGGTCGGCGAGGGCGGCGTCGGCGACCGCCCGCGCCTGCTGCGGACGGTTCGCGGCGAGGAGGGCGCGCACCTCCGCCGGCGCTCGCCCGCGCTGCCACGCGCGCACGGAGAGCGTGATGCCCGCGACGAGGCAGGCGGCCGCGACGATGATCGCGAGGGCGGGGTGGCCGCGCACGGCCCCCACGGCGTCCGAGGCGAGCTCGCCGGCGCGGTCCCGCGCCGCGCGGGCGGCGCGCACGAGCGCGAGGCGGGCGCGGGCGATGGCGAGCGCGCGCGCGACGGTCGGCGACAGCGCGTGCGGCGGCGCGACCTCCAGGGTGGCGCCGGGGACGGCCGGCGCGGCGCCGGTGTCGCGGCCGCTGCGATCGAGCGGGATGGGCGAGAGCGAGATCGACGGCGCCGGCGTGGCGCCGCGGGGCATCATGAACGCAGGGCCGAGCGCCGCGGCGAGATCGTCGCCCAGCGCGGCCGCCGTCTGGTGGCGCGCCGCCGGGTCCTTCGCGCACGCCTTCGCCCCCGCCGCCACGAGCGCCGGGTACGCGGCGAGGTCCGGCCGAGGGTCCGTGAGCGGCGGCACCGGGCGGGTCGCCTGCATCATGAGCAGGCCGCGCGCGTCGTCCGCCTTGAACGGATGGCGGCCCGCGAGCGTGCGCCACGCGATGAGCCCGACCGCGTACACGTCGGCGCGCGCGTCGATGGCGGTGCCCATGGCCTGCTCGGGCGAGAGGTACTCGGGGGTGCCGACCACGATCCCGGCCTGCGTGGCGCTCTCGCTCGAGGGGTCGGCGATCTTGGCGATCCCGAAGTCGAGCACCTTCGTCACCTCGCGGCCGGACGGCGTCCGCGCCAGGAACACGTTCTCGGGCTTCAGGTCCCGGTGCACGACGCCGAGGCCGTGCGCGGCCTCGAGGCCGGCGCAGACCTGCCAGAGGATCGGCACCGCCTCCTCCGGCGCGAGCGAGCCCTCGCGGCGGAGGCGGTCGAAGAGGCTCTCGCCGGCGAGGAGCTCCATGGCGAGGAAGAGGTAGCCGTCCGGGGTCCGCCCGAAGTCGGTGACGCGGACGATGTTGTCGTGCTCGAGCGCGCTCGCGATCTCCGCCTCGCGCCGGAACCGCTCCACGATCTCCGCGGACGACGTGAGGTCCGGCCGGAGCACCTTCACGGCCACGTCCTTGCGGAGGTGGACGTGGCGCGCCCGGAACACCGCGCCCATCCCGCCGGTGGCGAGGTGGGCGACGAGCTCGTAGCGGTCGTCGAACGTCGTGCCGACGAGGGAGAGCGGCTCGAACGCCGGCGCGGAGTGGGCGGGTTCAGCCACCGCCGGCGATTGTAACCCGAAGGAAAGGAGAGACGGATCGGCGCGGAGGGCCCCGCACGCGCGGGTCCCCTGCCCCGGGGACGCGGCTTTGCGCGCGGAGTCAAGGCCCCGCCGGACGCACGGTGCGTACGCCTCCGCTCAGGCGGCGCGATCCGGCCGCTCGAGGGCGCCCACGAGCGCGCGCTCCAGGCGTGCGGCCACGTGGCTCCAGAGCCCACCCGCGAATACCCGGGCGCGGCCGCGGGCGCCCATCGCGCGCGCGAGCGCCGGATCCCCGAGGAGCCTGTCCAGCGCCGCCGCGAGCGCCACGGGATCGCCGGGTGGCACGAGCAGCCCCGTCTCGCCCTCGCGCACGATCTCCGGGACGGCCTCGACGCGGGTGCCGACGCACGGGACGCCGCACGCCATCGCGTCGAGGAAGGCGATCCCGTAGGGCTCGCGCAGCGTGGGCAGCGCGAACACGGTCGCCTGCGACAGGAGCCCCGCGACCTCCGGCATCGATACGAGGCCGAGGAAGAACACGCCGGGCGGTATCGCCTCGCGCTCCGGCGCCGGGGCGCCGGCGACGAGCAGGCGCGCCTTCGGATGCGAGCGCCGCAGGCGCGCGAAGGCTTCGAGGAGAACGGGTCCTCCCTTGCGGCGGAAGTCCTTGCCGACGAAGGCGATGGTGCGGCCGTCGTCGCGGCGCGGAGCGCGCTCCGGGAAGGCGTTCGCGCCGGCGCCGACGACGGCGACGCGCCCCGGCTCGACGCCGTAGTCGCGCACGAGCGACCGCGCGACGTTCTCGCTGAAGCACGCGAGCACCGCGGCCCCGCGGTAGACCGCCCCTTCGCGCGCGAACCAGCCGCGGCCGTACCGGTCGGGCGGGCCGAGCCCCGCGTACGGCCAGGCGGGGCTCGCCTCGGCGAGCGCGCGCGTGTGATCGAGGAGGAGCGCGTACGGCAAGCGCGGCGGCAGCCCGGGCGAGAAGAGCGCGCCGTTCTGGAGGACGAGCTCCGGCTCGGGCCGGAGCGCCGCGAGCGCCGCCCCGGCGCCGGCAGAGTGGTGGTCGAACGCGTACCCCGTGTTCCACCGGTGCGCGACGGCGCCGCGGCCGAACTTGAGCGCCGCGAGCGCGAGGTGGAGCGCGACCTGCGGCGTCGGCCTCCAGCGGCGGCTCACCGGGTCCCGCGGCTCCAGCTCGCCGGTCGCCGCCACGAGGCGCACGTCGTGGCCGCGATCCAGGAGCGCGCGCGCCACCGCGGGCGTGACGCCACTCTGGACGCCGTAGTGCACGTACGCGATCGAGAGCCTGGCCCCCCGCATGCGGGTCCCCCCGGCGGACAAGATGGGGCTTTCGTGCCGGGAGGGGAATCCCGCGTGAGGTACGCGGGCGGGCGAGCGCTACGCGATCCCGTGCGGCCGCTCGCCGTGCCGCGCCGTCACGACGGTGTGGATCCCGCCGCGGACGGCGAAGTCGCCCACCACCTCCAGGAACCGCGGCGACAGCACGCGGGCGAGGTCGTCGCAGATCCGGTTCGTCACCGCCTCGTGGAAGGCGCCCTCGTCGCGGAAGCTCCAGAGGTAGAGCTTCAGGCTCTTCAGCTCGACGCACAGCCTGTCCGGGACGTAGCGGATCCGGATCGTGGCGAAGTCCGGCTGACCCGTCATGGGGCACACGCACGTGAACTCCGGACACTCCATCGCGATCTCGAACGGGCGCTCCGGCTTCGGGTTCGGGAACGTCTGGAGCTCGCGGGACGGCTTCGTCGGCATGTCTTTCCGGGAGGGGGCTGAAATCGTTACAGGCTCGCGGCGCGGACGGTGAGGCAAGCCCCTGTAACCCCGTCGGTGGACGGTAGGCAAGCGCATTGCTAACGGGGAATGGGCAGGACCGCCAGCAGGGAGTCCACGCAGAAGGGATCCGCTGGGGAGGCAACGATGAAGAGGAACGGCCAGAAGCTTCCGAAGCCCGCCGCAACCCGCCGTCTCGTCACCACCCTCGGGGAGCTCATCTCGGCCGCCTACGAGGCCGTTCCCGGCTTCGGGCCGCAGCGCGCGGAGCGCGCGCGCAAGCTCCTCACGCGGTCGCCGCTGGCGCGGCACCTGTCGCCGCACGTCGAGTTCGTGGGCTAGGCCGCGCGGTGATCTTACTGGGGGGCCGCGCCCCCCAGACCCCCGCTCGCTCCGGGGCAGCCTCTTCCGGCTGCCCCTCCGCTCCTAAGCATCAAACCGTGCATGACAGCGGGGGCACCTGTCCGGTGCGCCCCCGCGCCGGGGCAGGCGCGCCCCGCACGCGGGGCAGCGCGCCACGGAAGTGAGCCACACGAACGACGCGAAGACGAGGCCCGCCGCGACGAGCGTCCCGGCGGCCCGGATCCCTCCGCCCGCCGCGAGGCCGATGAGCCCTGCCGCGATCGCCGACAGCGCCGCCCAGGGCGCGAGCCGCCGCGCGCCGCGCGCGCGGGCGAGCTCCTGCTCGACGTGGGCCCGGGCGACGGGGCGGGTCACGACCGGACCGCGGAGGACACGGCGAGCGCGAGCAGCACGAGGGCCTCGCCGGTGATGAAGCCCGACGCGAGCGGGACGTCGTAGATCGCCTCCGTCCGCGGCCACCAGCGCTTCCACAGCGCGTACGTGATCCCGCCGACCACCATCGGGAACACCGCGAAGCCCGGGATGAGCATGCCGAGCCCGATCGCGGTCGGCGAAGGCACCCAGCGGCAGAGCCGCGACGACTCGAGGAGCGTGAGCACGACGCCGAGCACGAGCGCGAGGGCGAGCGCCGCGAGGGCGCTCCGCGGCAGCGCGCCGAACCCCTGCGCGAGGAGCTCCGCGAAGCCGGCCCACTTCACCGAGATGGGAGAGGTGAGGCCGCCCTCGCCCCCGACGCCGTAGCGGGCGCGGAGCAGCGGGTACGCGAGCGCGACGGCGGCGGCGCCGACGGGCACGCCGACGAGCTGGAGGTACGTGAGGTTCCGGTTCGTGGACCCGACGATCTTGCCGGCGCGGTAGTCCTGCATGAGGTGCTCGCCGTTCGCCGCGACGGTGCCGCTCATGCCCGAGCCGATCATGTTGATCGGGAGGTGCCCCGGCGCGAGCACCGCGAACACCGCCTGCATCACGTTCGCCATCGCGCTGATGGGCGCCCAGTTCGTCTCGCCGAGCACGCGGATCCCGACGAGCATGAGGAGGAGCGACAGGGCGAGCGACACCGCCGACAGCCACAGCGGGAAGCCGAGCGAGACCTTCTGGACGATCGCGAGCGTCGCGGCGGCCGCGATCGACCCCCACACCACCCAGCGCATCGGGAAGTCGCCGCCGTCCGCGCCCTTGGCGCCGAGCCCGTGGAACGTCTTCGCGATGACCTTCCACTTGAGCGCGAGCGCGGCGAGGCCGCCCGCGACCATGAGGCCGGTCGCCGGCCACATGACCCAGCGCTGCACGAGCGCGTTGAAGGTGAGCTCGGGGACGAGCCCGCGCGCGAGGAGCGGGCCCGGCGCGACCACGAAGGCGAGCACCATCCCGAGGCCCATCGACAGCGTGACGCGCAGGCCGATGAGGATGCCGGCGCCGAGCGAGAGGACCCCCAGCTCGGTCCCGAGGCGGAGCGCGTCTGCCTGCGGCGACAGGAACCGGAAGGCCAGGTGCGAGGGGATGATCGCGAGCCCCTCGCGCAGGAGCGTGAGGACGCCGGAGAGGCCGCCCCCGATCGCCAGCGCCGCGACGCGCGGCCCCGCCTGCCGCGGGCCCTCGTCGAGCACGAGGAGCGTCTCGCCCGCGGCCGTGCCGTCCGCGAACTTCAGGTTTTCGTGATCGATGTAGTGCTTGCGGAGCGGCACCGCGAGGAGCACGCCCAGGGTCCCGGCGGGCGCGAGCCACGCGAAGATCTGCGCCGGCGTGAGGTGCAGGTTCATGAGCCCGCGCTGGTTCAGCATGTCGATGGCGGCGAGCACCACGGCCATGAAGCCGACGCCAGACCCTGCCGCGGTCCCGGCGGTCTGCACGAGGTTGTTCTCGAAGCGCGTCCCGCGGACGCCCGTGGCGAGGCCGACGAGCGTGATGGCGATGAAGCCGAGGAACGCCGAGACGACCGACATGTTCGGCCCGTACCCGATGCGCAGCACGACGGCGGGCTCCGCCGCGCCCATGAGCGCCGCGACGAGCACCGCGACGACGACGGCGCGGACCGTGAGCTCTCGGGCGGGGCGCGGCAGGGGAGGCGGGAGCGGCGACGGCGAGAGCGCGGTCGGGACGGTCGACATGCGGGGCGGAATCTATCGCGGCGGGGTCCCCACCACCACGCGCGCGCCCGCGTCCTCCGCCGGTTCGGCGGGCGTGGGCCTGCCGCGGGCCTCGCGACCGGGCGCGGCGCGCTCCGGGGTCCGCGGCGCGCCGCGCGGCACGTAGACGTGGTAGCGGCCGACGCCGCCCGCGCGGCGGCAGGTGCGCCGGATCTCCTCCGCGACGTCGTGTCCGAGGTTGCCGTGCGCGAACCACGCGTCGGCCTCCGGGTCGTCGAGATCGCGCAGGAGGACGATCGACGCGTACCTCCCGGTGGCGATCTCGCCGGCGAGGCCGCGCACGAGCGCCGGGTCCCGCTCGCCGGCGAGCCGGAGCATCCAGGGGTCCAGCAGCACGGGGCGGGTCCCCGCCGCGATGGGGACGAGCGGATCCTCCGACAGGACCGCGCCGGCGGGGAGCGCCCGCGCGACCGCGCGCGCCTCGAGGAGGCGCGACGACGCGAGGTCCTCGCGGAACGTCGCGACCGCCACGGCGAGGCCCGCCGCGGCCGCCGCGGGACCGGCGAGCCGCGCGACGCGCGCGGCGGCCCCCGGGGCGAGCCACGCGGCGCCGAGCACGGCGGCCGCCGCGACCTCGACGTCGACGAGGTGGTTCACCCCCGTGCCGGGCGACGCGAGCACGCCGAGGAGGCCGGCGCCCGCCGCCCCCAGCCACAGCGCGGGCAGGAGGAGCGGCGACTCCGCGGCGGCCCGCCGGCGCTCCGCGCCCAGGTCCCGCATCGCGGCGGCGATCGTCGCGCCGGCGCCCGCGACGAGCACGAGGCCCGACGGATCGCCGACCGTGACGTACCGGAAGAGCTTCCACGGCGCGACGAGCGCGTCGCGCACGCCCGCGCCGCCCGAGGCGCACGCGCGCAGGATCCCGAGGAACCGCCCGGAGGACGCCGCGTCGGTCGCGAGGACGACGCCCGCCGCGAGCGCCGCGGTCGCGAGTCCGAGGACCGCCGCGCGCCCGCGCTGCCGGCGCACGGCGAGCCAGGCCACCGCCGCGGCGGCCCCGGTGAGCGACGTCGGCTTCGCGGCGAACGCGAGCGCGAAGAAGAGCGCGGCGAGCGCGAGCCGGCCGGGCCGAGGCCGCGACGCGACGGCGGCGAGCCCGAGCGCCGAGAGGCCGACCGGCAGGAGATCGCCGCGCACCGCGGATGCCCCCAGCTGGACCGCGAGCCCCGCGAGGGCGAGCGCCGCGAACGCGAGCGCGGGCGCCCGCGGCACCCCGACGCGCCGGAGCAGCCCGAACGCGCCGCCGACGACGAGCGCGACCGCGGCGAGGGAGAGCGCGTACCCCGCGGGGAGGAGCGGCAGCCCCGCCCGGACGAGCCCCGCGTGGATCGCGAGCTCGAGCGGGAAGAAGCGCGTGCCGCCGTAGCCCAGCGCCGGATCGTGGAGCGGCCGGTAGAAGGTGCCGTCGGCGAGGTCCTGCGCCAGCGTCATCCAGGCGCCGGAGACGTGGTTCAGCGCGTTGCCGCTCTCCCACGCGGCCGGGAGCCGCGCCGCCGTCGCGAGGGCGAGCGCCGCAGCGAGGCCGAGGAGGAGGCTCCGCGCATGCCGCATCTGATCCCGCCTCCGGTCGAGGTGACGCTCCGGCAGTGACGTTCGGGATCACGTGAACCGGGTGCCGCTGTGAGGACCCTGCGCGCGAGCCTCCTCCCGGGCGAGCCCATCGGCGGGTCGCACGCGCGGGGGTGAGCGCGCCGACCGGGTCGGGGCGAAGCGCTCCCACCTCCGGCGACCTAGCGTTGAAAAGGAGCACGGGGGCGAGCGGCGCGGAGGGGGACAGATGCCGGAGAGGGCGGACGACAGCGCGGGCTGGATCCTGCGCCGTACGGTGAAGACGGCCGTCGCGGGGGCGCTCGCCGCGGTGGGGGCACCCCTCGTCGTGAACCTGGTGCGGCGGCGGCAGGCGGGTGGCTCGCGGGTGCTCATCCTGTCGTACCACCGGGTGACTCCCGACTTCGCGCAGAGCGCGAAGGAAGGGCTCGCGTCGCTGCTCGTGTCCACCTCGTCGCTCAAGAACCAGCTCGAGCACGTGGCGCGCCGTCACGAGATCGTCTCGCTCGTGGACGCGTGCCGGATCCTGGCGGAGCGGGGGGGCGGGGGCGAGCGGGACGTGGTGGCGATCACGCTGGACGACGGGTACGCCGACAACCACGACCACGCGCTGCCGCTGCTCGCCTCGATGCGCGTCCCGGCGACCGTGTTCGTCCCGACCGCGTACGTCGGCACCGACAGGCGCCTCCCGCACGATCGGCTCTTCGGCGCGCTCTCGCTGCTGTCGCGCCGCGGGATCCCGTACCAGCGGGCGGGGATCCCCGTCGGCCTCCAGGCGCTGCTCTCGCTCGCCGCGAAGGCGGGTCCGGCGGCGACGCTCGACACGCTCATCCGGGCGCTGCCCCACGATCGGCTCGTGGCGCTCGCCGACGCGCTCGAGGCGCGGCTCGGCACGTCCGAGCGCGACCTGCCGGCGGGGACGCGGCTCCTGACGTGGGCGCAGGTCCGAGATCTCGCGGCCGGCGGCGTCGAGGTCGGCGGCCACTCCACGAACCACGCGGTGCTGTCGAACATCCCGCTCGCCGACGCCCGGCGCGAGATCGCCGGCTGCCGGGACCACATCGCCGAGCGCCTGGGGCGACGGCCGCGGTTCTTCGCGTACCCGAACGGCTACTACACGCCCCAGACGCGTGCCGCCGTCCGGGAGGCGGGCTTCGAGGCCGCGGTGACGATCGAGGACGAGGAGAACCGGCGCGGGATCGATCCGTACGCGCTGAAGCGAAAGGTGCTCTGGGAGAACACCACGCGCGGTCCGCTGCGCTACAGCGCGTACGTGGCCGAGTGCAACGTGAGCGGCGTGTTCTCGGCGCTCGGCCTCGCGCGTCCGGTGCCCGGCGAGCGCCCCAACGTGGCGACCGAGGTCCCGGACGTGCCGCTCCGCCGCCAGGAGGGCGCGTAGCCGGATCGCCATGAAGATCGCGCTCGTCGGCAACTGGCCGCGCCCGTATGGCGGCGTCTCCGTGCACGTCGCCGCGCTCGCCCGCGCGCTCCGCACCCTCGGCATCGACGTGCGCGTGCTCGACATCGGCGAGGGGGACCACGAGTGCGAGGGCGTCGTCCCCGCGCGCGGCGTGCTCCGCTACGCGTCCGCGCTCGCCGCGGTCGCGGCGGAGGGGCGGCTCGTCCACCTCCACACGAACGGCGCGAACGTGAAGAGCTGGCTCGTGGCGCTCGCGGCGGGGAGGGCGCGCCACCCGCGCGCGCCGCGCGGCGTGCTCACGCTCCACTCCGGCTCTGCCCCGGCGTTCCTGCGCGGCGGCGCCGAGCGCCGCCGCCTCGCCGCCGCCGCCTGCGCGGGGTTCGGCCGCGTCATCGCCGTGAACGACGAGATCGCGGCGGAGCTCTTCGCCGCCGGCGTCCCGGCGAACCGCGTCTCGGTGCTCCCGCCCTTCTCGCCCGCCGTGCTGGAGCGCGTCGATCCTCCGGCGGCGTTCACCGCCTTCCGGGCCGCCCACGCGCCCGTGCTCGCGGCCGCGCTCCTGCCGCTCCCGCTCTACGGCGCCGACCTCCTCCTCGAGGCGTTCGCGGCGCTGCGGCGGCGGCATCCGCGCGCGGGCCTCGCGCTCTTCGGGCAGGGCACGCAGGCGCCCGAGCTCCGCGCGCCCGGCGTCCTCGGGCTGGGCGAGATCGCCCACGGCGAGGCGCTCGGCGTCCTCGAGGCGTCCGACGTGTTCGTCCGGCCGACGCGCGCGGACGGCGACTCCGTGAGCGTGCGCGAGGCCCTCGCGCTCGGGTGCCGCGTGGTGGCGAGCGACGTGGGACACCGGCCGCCCGGGTGCGAGCTCTTCCCCGCCGGGGACGGCTCGGCGCTCGCGGCGGTCCTCGAGGTCGCCGCGGCGGGGGCGCGCCCCGGCCCGCGCGCGCCCCCCGAGGACCCGTTCGACGCCATCGTGGAGGCCTACCGCTCCCTCGCCGCGGGGCGCCCCGCCGGGCACCGCTCGGGCGGATGCGCGCCGGCGGAGCGATTGCGACGTTGAGCGGGATGGGAGCGGGAGCCGGGCCGAGCGTCGCCATCGTGGGCTGCGGGCAGATCGCCGACGCGCACGTCCAGCAGGCGCGGCGCGCGGGCGGGTGCGTGGTCGCGGTGTGCGATCGCAGCGCGGTGATGGCGGAGCAGGCGGCGGCGCGCCTCGGCGTGCCCGTCTGGTACGACGACCTCGGCGAGATGCTCGCGCGCGCGCGGCCGGACGTGGTCCACGTCACGACGCCCCCCGCGAGCCACCTCGCCGTCGCCCGCGCCGCGCTGGAGCGCGGAGCCCACGTGTACGTCGAGAAGCCGTTCGCGGTGGACCTCGCCGAGGCCTCCGCGCTCGAGGAGGCGGCCCGCCGCGCCGGCCGGCTCGCGTGCGCCGGCCACAACCTCGCGTTCGACCCGGTGGTGCTCCGGCTCCGCCGCCTCGTCGAGGACGGCGCGCTCGGCGACGTCGTCCACGTGGACGCGATGATGAGCTACAACCTCGCCGGCCCGTTCGGCGCGCTCGCGATGTCCGACCCGGATCACTGGGTCCACCGGCTCCCCGGCGGCATCGCCCAGAACAACCTCTCGCACCCGCTCTCGATCGCGCTGCCGCTCCTCGGCGACGGCGTGCCCGCCGTGCACGCCGCGGGCGCGCGGCTGCGCCGGGAGCGCTTCGGCGACGCCCGCGACGAGTTCCACGACGAGCTCCGGATGCTGCTCTCGGGCGAGCGCGCCACCGCGTCGATCCAGTTCTCGTGCCACGCGCGCCCGGTGCAGCTCGCGGTGACCGTGCGCGGGACGCGGGGCGAGGCCGCCGTGAGCCTCGAGGCCCGCACGCTGCGCGTCGTGCGGGGCTCCTCGATGCCCGGGCCGTTCCAGAAGGTCGACTGGGCGCGGAACGACGCGGTCGAGGCCGGGCGCGAGCTCCTCCACCGCGCCGGAGACCTGGCGCGGGCGCGGCTCCACTACTTCGAGGGGATGCGCGAGCTCTTCGCGCGCTTCTACGCCGCCGCCGCGGGGACGGCCGCGCCGCCCGTGCCGCTCGAGGAGGCGCGCCGCACGACGGCGGTCCTCGACGAGGTCTTCCGGCAGTGCCGGGCGGGGCGGAGGGCCGAGACGCCCCCGGCGCTCGTGGCGGAGGGCCGGGCGCCATGATCGCGGTGACCGGCGCGACGGGGTTCCTGGGCCGGGAGATCGTGCGGGCCGCGCTGCGGCAGGGCCAGGGGCCGGTCCGCTGCCTCGTCCGCCCCGGCACGCCGCCGGCGCGGATCCGGGCGGCCGGGCTCGACGCGCCGGGCGTGGAGATCGTGGCGTGCCGCCTCGAGGACGCGCGGCGCGTGGCGAGCGCGCTCGCCGGCGCCGGCATCCTCTACCACGCGGCCGCCGCGAAGGCCGGCTCCCCCGCGGCGCTCGTGGCGAGCACGGTCGTCGCGTCCGAGGCGGTCTACCGCGCCGCGCTCGAGGCGCGCGTGGACCGGCTCGTGCTCGTGTCGTCGTTCGCGACCGTCGGGGTGGCGCGGCTCCGGAGGAACGCCGTCGTCGACGAGGCGGCGCCGCTCGAGGCGCACCCCGAGCGGCGCGACGCGTACGCGTTCTCGAAGCAACGGCAGGAGGCGCTCGCGTGGCGGTTCCGCGCCGAGCGGGGGCTGCCGCTCGTCGTGCTCCGCCCCGGGTTCGTGTTCGGGCCCGGCCAGGAGATCCTCGGGACGCGCATCGGCCTCGCGCTCTTCGGCGCCTTCCTGCACCTCGGGGGGAAGAACCTCGTGCCGCTCACGTTCGTGGAGAACTGCGCGGAGGCGATCGCGCTCGCGGGCACCGCCGCGGGCGTCGTGGGCGAGGCGCTCCACCTCGTCGACGACGAGCTCCCCACGAGCCGCGCGCTCCTCGCGCGCTACCGCCGCGAGGTCGCGCCGCTCCGCGTGGTGCCCCTGCCGTACCCCGCGCTGCGGGCGCTCTCGCGCCTCAACGCCTGGTACAGCGCGCGGACCGACGCGCACCTGCCGCCGGTGTTCACGCCGTACAAGGTCGACAGCCTGTGGCGCCCGCAGCGGTACTCGAACGCCAAGGCGAAGGCGCTCCTCGGCTGGTCGCCGCGCGTCCCCATGCGCGAGGCGCTCGATCGCACGTTCGCGGCGCTGTCGTCGCGCGCGTCCGCCGCGCCGCGCCCTGCCGCGGCTCCGGCGGAGCGGCGCGCGGCGGCGGAGCGCGCAGAGGCCACGCCATGAGCCCGACGAAGGTCCTCGTCTTCCAGAACCGGTTCCTCATCGGCGGCCAGGAGCGGCAGACGGTCCTGAACGTCCGCACCATGGACCGCGCCCGGTTCGAGCCCGTGGTGGCGTGCCTCCACCTCGAGGGCGAGCACCTCGCGGACCTCGACGCCGCGGGCGTGCGGCCGCTCCTGTTCGACGTCGGGCGCAAGATGATCCGGCCGAACACCGCCTGGCAGGTCGCTCGCCTCGTGCGGCTCCTGCGCTCCCGCGGGATCGCGCTCGTGCACGCGCAGGACATCTACACGAACGTCCTCGGC
This sequence comes from Anaeromyxobacter sp., assembly GCA_035702465.1. GTDB lineage: Bacteria > Myxococcota > Myxococcia > Myxococcales > Anaeromyxobacteraceae > Anaeromyxobacter. The sequence continues at coordinate 15,419 of DASSQM010000095.1, forward strand.
ACGATCGCCGCGAAGGCCGCCGGGATCCCCTGCATCGTGACGCGCGTCGACCTCGGCCACCACGTCACGGGGTATCGCCGCCCGCTCGTGCGCCTCGCGTCCCGGCAGGCCGACCGCGTCCTCGTGAACGCGCTCTGCATCCGCGATCTCTGCATTCGCGAGGGCGTCGAGCCCGACCGCATCGTCGTGGTGCGCAACGGCGTCGACCTCGCCGCGCTCGACGCGGCGGCGCTCGCCGCGGCGGCGCCGCCCGCGCCGGACGGCTGCGTCGTCTGCATCGCGAACATGCACCATCCCGTGAAAGGACAGACCGACCTCCTCATGGCGATGCGCGAGGTGGTCCGCGAGAGGCCCGAGGCGAGCGTGGCGTTCGTCGGCGACGGCGTGCGCCGGCCGCACCTCGAGCGCATGGCGACCGTGCTGGGGATCCGGGAGCGGTGCCACTTCCTCGGGTTCCGGCGCGACGGCCCCGCCATCCTGGCGCGCGCCGCGCTCGCGGTGTCGGCGAGCTACGCGGAGGGCATCTCGAACGCGATCCTCGAGGCGATGGCGATGCGCCTCCCGGTGGTGGCGACCGCCGTGGGCGGCACCCCCGAGATCGTGCGGGAGGGCGTGAACGGACACCTCGTGCCGCCCGGCGCCCCCGGGGCCCTCGCCCGCCGCATCCTCGATCTGCTCGAGCGTCCGCCGGCGCGGCGGCGCATGGGGGAGCGCGGCCGCAGGATCGTCGAGCGCGAGTTCTCGCTCGCGCAGATGCGCCTCGGCTACGACGCGCTGTACGAGGACCTGTGCGCGGTGAAGATGCCGCGCGTGGTCTACGGCGCGGCGTAGGCGACGTCGCGTCCGGGTCAGGGCTCCGCGGCGGTCGCCGCGGCCCGCGCCCGGCGCCCCCGGAAGAGGCCGATCCAGCCCTCCGGGAGCCAGCCCCGCGCCCAGGAGATCCCGAGGTACGCGAGGGCGTACGCGATGCCCGCCGCCGCGAGGCGGCCGAGGAGCGGGCCGGGCACCGCGTGCACGGCGAGCCACGCGAACGGCATCGCACAGGCCGTCGCGGCCGCCTGCCGGAAGAGCGCGCGGAGCGGCAGGATGCGCCGGAGCGGGACCTCGAACAGCGCGGCGGCCCGGTGCAGCATGGCGGCGCGCGCGAGCCCCTCGGCGGCGATCCAGCCCGAGAGCGCGCCGATGGGTCCCTTCCAGGCGAGCCCCGCGAGCACGAGCGCCGCCGTGGCCCCGAGCTTCGCGCCCGACAAGAGGAGCATGTAGCGGTTCTGCGCGCGCGCCCGCATCACGCCGTCGAGCGGCAGCGCCGCGAGCAGCACCGAGAGCGCCCCCACCCGGAAGATCGGCACGGCCGGCAGGTACACAGGGGAGAAGAGCAGCTCGATGAGCGACGGCGCGACCACGACGAGGAGCCCGACCGCGGGGACGAACGCGAACGCGAGCTGCTGCACGGCCTCGTGGAAGAGCGGAAGCCCCGTCCGCGGCGGCCGGCCCGCCCCTTCCACCTCGGCGAGGCCGATCTGCAGGAGCTCCGAGACCGGCGAGTAGAGCACGTCCACGATGGGGAGCTGGAACGTGCCGACGCTGTACACGGCGAACGCCGCGGCCGAGACCGCTGCTCCCACCGCGTACTGGTGGAACTGCTGCTGCGGGACGATGAGGACGAACGCGAGGCCGAACGGGAGCGCGTACGCGATCTGGCGGCGGAGCTGCGGCGGGTCGATGCGGAAGCCGTGCATCCGCGCGAGGACGACGAGCGCGAACGCCGCGCGGAGCCCCACGGCGATGGTCGCCCCGGCGAGCGCGGCGCGCAGGTTCCCGCCGACGAGCGCGCCCACCGCGAGCCCGGCGCTCCGGCCCCCGTCCGTCGCGAGCCGGGCGAGCCCCGCCGCCCCGACGCGCCCCGACGCGTTCCACGCGACGTCGAGCGGCGCGCCCGCGATGGTGAAACCGGTGAGCGCGGCGAACCAGGCGGCGTGCGCGCGGAGCTCGGGGTTCGAGAAGTGCGCGGCCACGAGCGGCGCGCCCGAGAGGAAGAGGGCGGCCGCGAGGCCGCCGAGCGCGAGGTGCGCGACGAGCGTCTGCGCGATGAAGACGTCGCGCGCGGCGGGCTCGCGCGGGACGAAGTAGTAGAGGCTCTGCGTGAGCCCCATCGGCAGGATGGACGACAGCGTCACCGCGACGAGGTAGCCCTGCTTGAACGTGCCGTAGGACGACGGGACGAGGACGCGCGCGAGGACCATCGGCACCGCGAAGGTGAGCGCGGCGCCCGCGAGGCGCGCCACGAGCAGCGGCCTCGCGCGGGTCAGGATCGAGTCGGCCAACGTCCCCTCCGGGTCACGCGCCCCGCAGCTCCGCCGCGGCCTCCACGGCCGGCGGCTCCGGGGCGGCGCGGAGCGGCCGGAGGACGGCGATCATGCGCGACGCGGCGAGGTCCCAGCCGAAGCGGGTCGTCGCCCGCGCGTGGCCCGCTGCGCCGAGGAGCCGCGCGCGGACCGGATCGCCGAGGAGCTCCCCGAGCGCGCGCGCGAGCGCGACGGGCTCGGACGGCGGCACGAGGAGGCCCGTCTCGCCGTGGGAGACGATCTCGGGGATCGCCTCGACGCGCGAGGCGACCACCGGCAGCCCGAACGTCATCGCCTCGACGAGGGCGATCCCGAACGCCTCGCGGAGCGTCGGCAGCGCGAAGACGGAGGCGCGCGCGTAGAGCTGGCGGAGCCCCGCGGGCCCGAGCACGCCGTGGAACGTGGCGCCCTCGGGCAGCCGCGCGGGCGCGGAGCTCGACACGATCCAGAGCCGCGCGTCCGGGTGATCGCGCCGCACGAGCGCGAAGGCGTCGAGCAGCGTGGGGCCGCCCTTCGGCACGAACCGGCGGCCGACGAACAGGATCGCCTTCTCTCGCGGGGCCGCGAGGTCGCCCGGGCGGGGCTGCACGTTCGGGCCCGCGCCGACCACGTGGACGCGCCCCGGCTCGACGCCGTAATCCGCGACGAGCGAGCCCTTGACGAAGTCGCTCATCGTGAAGATGCGCGCTGCGCCGCGATAGACCGCCTGCTCGCGCGCCCGCCACCCCGGGTGGTACGGCACGGGCGGCGGCAACCCCGGCGCGGGCTCGTACCGCTCCGCGATGGCGCGGGTGTGATCGACGTAGAGGTGGTAGGGGACCTCCGGGAATCGCCCCGGCCCGAACAGCACGCCGGACTGGAGCACCGCGTCCGGGCGCGCCGTGCGGACGGCCTCGCCCGCGAGATCCGAGAGGCGATCGAACGCGTAGACGGTGTGCAGCCAGTACACCTTCCAGCGCGCGCGGTGAGACCAGGCGGCCTCCAAGAAGGCGCGGAGCGCCACCGGCCGCAGGTTCGGCAGCTTCGATCCCGGCCGGTGCTGCCAGAGGAAGCCCTCCGTCGGGTTGACCTGGAGGACCTCGAGGCCCGCTGCCGAGAGCCTCGTCGCGATCGACTCCGTCACGCCCGATTGCGGTCCGTAGTTCAGATACAAGACGCGCACGCGGACAAGCTAGGGCGCGCGCGGACGGAGCGGGGGCCGATCGCCCCCGCGTTCCCGCGAGCCCGCGCGGTCCGGACGGGTGCGCGGCCGACGCCCAGGCGGCGTGCGCGCGAGCGCCGGCTACGGCCCCGCCGAGGTCCAGGAGGGGTCGTCGTTCACCGCTTGTGCGAGCCACGAGGTGAGCGTGGCGCCGCCCGCGGCGAACGCCCCGGGCTGGAGCAGGAGCGCGTGCGCGGAGCCGCTCACGACGAACGAGGCGGCGTTCGGGACCGTCCGGAGCTTCGCGGCGAGGTTCCCGACGGCCGCCTGGAACGCCGTCGCCGCGATCGGGCTGAAGAACCCGATCATCGTCGCGTCCTGCGTCGAGGAGAGGAGCGCCAGGCGATCCGCGGGGTGCGCGACGTGGAGGACGTCCCAGAGCTGCGAGAGGTCCGTCCTGCAGCCGGCGCAGAGCGGCGTCACCGTCGCGTCGAGGTTCCACGCGGTCCACCACGCGTCGCGCAGCGATTGCGGCAGGTCGCTCCCGACGAACGTCTGCCCCGAGTCGTCCACGAGGTACGCCTTCGGGCCGGACGCGCCCGCGGGCCACCTCGACCGGGCGAGGTCGAACGCGAAGAGCGCGCCGAAGCCCCCGGCGGAGGACCCGGCGATGACGACCTTCTCCGGCGAGGGGACGGCGGCGGCGATCCTGGAGATGGCGGCGTCGAGGTTCGCGCGACCGTGGTGCCGCCACGAGACACCGCCGTAGGTGCGCGTGACGTCGCCCCCCGCGTGCACGTCGCCGGTGCAGTACGGCACGAACACGAACGTCCAGTCGGAGAACGGGTTCCCGGCGAGGGTGCGGTCCAGGATGGTGTTCGCCGTGAAGTTGGACGCGAGCGCGAACTCGGTCGCTCCGAACGAGCGCGGCGTGTTCGGCTTGCAGTCCGTCTGGCTCCAGCACGCGCCGCCTCCGCTCAGGACGACGAGGACCCGGTTCCTCGTCCCGAACGAGACCCCGACGCCCGTGGGCGAGCCGTCCGCGCAGAGCATCCCGTCCACCGCGTTCCAGCCGGTCTGGAGCGGCGGCGGCTGCTGCGACTCGTGCCCGCCGCACGCGGAGAGGAGGGCGAGGACGACGGCGGCGACGCGAGCGAGGAGCGGGCGCATGGACGAGAAGCCTGGCGGCCGCGACCCGCGGGGGCAACGATCATGCTGGGGGGCGCGAAGGCCGCGCCGCAACGATCGACGACGGGGGCGCTGCGCGCCCCTGGGCCCCGCTCGCTCCGGGGCTCCCTCATCCGGCTGCCCCTCCGCTCGCACGCAACCTTCGGGTCAGAACGTGAACACGATCTTCCCGAAGCTCTCGTTCCGCTCCATGCGCTCGTGGCCCTCGCGCGCGCGGGACGCGTGAAGCAGGGCGTCGACCACGGGCTTCACGCGCCCGGCGGCGACCAGCGGGAGGACGTCCTTCGCGAACGACTGCGTGGCCGCGATCTTGTCCTCGAGCGGGCGGGGGCGGAGGACGGTCCCGACGATCGAACCGCGCGCCCGCATCAGGAGCCCGAGGTCGAGCGCGGGCTTCGGGCCTCCCATCGTGCCGATCACCACGATGCGCCCGCCGGCGGCGAGCGACGCGAGGTTCTCCTGCGCGTAGGGCGCCCCCACGAAGTCGAGGATGACGGGGCAGCCGCGCCTGCCGGTGAGCTTCTTCACCTCGTCCGCGAACCGCGGCTCGTCGCCGGAGACGAGGATGCCGTGGTCCACGCCGAGCGCGCGGGCGCGCTCGAGCTTCTCCGGCGTGCGCGAGGTGCCGATCACGGTGGCCCCCGCGGCCTTCGCGAGCTGCACCGCCGCGGTCGCGACGCCCGAGCCCACGGCGTGGACGAGCACGGGCCAGCCGGGCCGGAGCCCGCCGAGCGTGAACAGCGCGTCGTGCGAGGTGATCCCCGCCTCGGGGATCGCGCCGGCGTCCTCGAGGGAGAGGCCGTCGGGGACGCGCAGCAGCATCCGCTCGTGCACGACCGCGTACTCCGCCTGCGCGGCGCCGGTCGCGATCGCCATGACGCGGTCGCCGGGCTTCCACCCGAGGACGCCCTCGCCGAGCTTCGCGATCTCGCCTGCGAGCTCGAGGCCCGGGATGTCGTCGCGCGTGCCGGGCGGCGGCGGGTACACGCCGCGCCGCTGGAGCAGGTCCGCGCGGTTCAGGCCCGCGGCGCGCACGCGCACGAGCACCTCGCCGCGCGCGGGCTCCGGCTCCGCGGTGTCCTTCCACTCGACGACCTCGGGACCGCCCTTGCCGGTGAACAGGACCGCCTTCATCGGATGTTCCTCATCCCCGGCGCCCCGAAGTGGCCGGTGGCCTGGCCGAAGGGCGCCTCCCAGGTTCCGCCTTCCGGATCGCGCGCCACCTCGGCGCGCCCGGGCTCGACGTGCGCGAGAGGATACCGATCGGGACGCGGCGGCGCGATCCTTTCCCCCTCGACCGGGCAGGCGGGCCTCGTGTCGATCGCGGCGAGCGGCGCGGCCGGCTCGATGGCGACCGCGAGCGCGTAGCCGTTGTACGTCCCCTCCCACCACATGGTGAGGACGCACCGACCGTCGGCTGCGCGCGCGGCCTGCGCGAGGAGGGCCGTGCGGAACATCCGGAATGGCGAGGTGTCGGAGCGGGGATCCGACGGACCCCGGCCGAGCGAGCCGTAGCGGTCGCGGAGGTCGTCGAGGGAGAAGAGAAGGATCCGGGTGGGCTGGGGGGCCACGCCCGGATCGTAGGAAAGGGCCGTCCGCGGCGCCGCAGGGGCTGCAACTACGAACCACGAACTGCGCCGTTCACGCCGATCACCACGTCCCGGATCGGCACGCCGGGGCTCACCGCCGCGAGGCTCCTCCGCGCGGCCATCGAGATCCCGCCGCAGCACGGCACCTCCATGCGCACGACGGTGACGCTCCTGATGTCGTTCGCGGCGAAGATGCGGGCGAGCTTGTCGATGTAGGCCTGCAGGTCGTCGAGCTTGGGGCAGCCGACGACGAGCGCGCGGCCGGCGAGGAAGTCGTCGTGGAACCGCGGGTAGGCGAACGGGACGCAGTCCGCGGCCACGAGCAGGTCGGC
>DASSQM010000096.1:0-5750 GCA_035702465.1 Anaeromyxobacter sp.
AAGATGTCGTTGATCGTCGCGCCGCCGACGCCGCCGAAGCCCTCGAACGGATTCGGCGTGCCGGAGTGGCCGAACTGGTCGTAGCGCGCGCGCTTGTCGGCGTCCGACAGGACGGCGTACGCCTCCGACAGCTCCTTGAAGCGCTCCTCGGCCGCCGTGTCTCCCTGGTTCTTGTCGGGGTGGTGCTGGTGCGCGAGCCGGCGGTACGCGCTCTTGATGTCCTGCTCGCTCGCGCTGCGCTCGACGCCCAGCACCTCGTAATAATCTCGCTTCACGGGGTTCAATCAGCCTCTGTTTCTTCTCGTTGCTGCGGAGTTTCGATCACCTGGTGCCCGACTGCGCGTAGATCGCGTCGGCGATGCGGTAGGCGGATCCCTCGAGGCGCGTCAGCGCCTCCTTGATCTTCGGGACCTCGCCCGCGGCGAGCACCTGCCGGAGCTGCTCCACGTCGGCGCGGATCTCGACGACGTCCTCCGGCTTCAGCATCGACGCGTACTCCTCGAGGCTCTTCTCGGTCGTGTAGATGAGCCCCTCGGCGTTGTTGCGGATGTCGGCGAGCTCCTTCTTCTGCTTGTCGCCCGCCGCGTTCTTCTTCGCGTCGTCCACCATCCGCTGGATCTCCGCCTCGGTGAGCCCCGACGAGGCGGTGATGCGGATCTGCTGGGACTTGCCGGTGCCGAGGTCCTTCGCGGAGACGTGCACGATGCCGTTCGCGTCGATGTCGAACGAGACCTCGATCTGCGGCACGCCGCGCGGCGCCGGCGGGATGCCGACGAGCTCGAAGCGGGCCAGGGTCTTGTCGTCGGCGGCCATCTCGCGCTCGCCCTGGAGCACGTGCACCGACACGAGCGGCTGGTTGTCGACGGCGGTGGAGAACACCTGCGACCGCTTGCACGGGACCGTCGTGTTCTTCTCGATGATCTTCGTGAACACGCCGCCCGCGGTCTCGACGCCGAGCGACAGCGGCGTCACGTCGAGGAGCAGGACGTCCTTCACGTCGCCCTTCATGACGGCGCCCTGGATCGCGGCGCCGACCGCCACCACCTCGTCCGGGTTCACGCCGCGGTGCGGCTCCTTGCCGAAGAAGCGGCGCACGACCTCCTGCACCTTGGGCATGCGCGTCATGCCGCCGACGAGGATGACGGTGTCGAGCTGGTTCACCGTGACGCCCGCGTCCTTGAGCGCGATCTTGCAGGGGTCGACGGTCTTCTCGATGAGGTCGCCGCAGAGCTCCTCGAGCGTGGCGCGGTCGATGGTCTCGGCGAGGTGCTTCGGGCCGGTCGCGTCGGCGGTGATGAACGGGAGGTTCACCTCCGTCTCGGTCGCGCTGGAGAGCTCGTGCTTGGCGCGCTCGGCGGCCTCCTTGAGCCGCTGGAGCGCCATGCGGTCCTTCTTGAGCTCGATGCCGGTCTGCTCCTTGAAGCGCTTCGCGAGCCAGTCGATGAGGCGCTGGTCGAAGTCCTCGCCGCCGAGGAAGGTGTTGCCGTTCGTCGCCTTCACCTCGAACACGCCGGAGTTGAGCTCGAGGATCGTGATGTCGAACGTGCCGCCGCCGAGGTCGTACACCGCGACCTTCTCGGACTTGCCCTCCTTCTGCTTGTCGATGCCGTACGCGAGCGCCGCGGCCGTGGGCTCGTTGATGATGCGGAGCACGTTCAGGCCGGCGATGCGGCCCGCGTCCTTGGTGGCCTGGCGCTGCGCGTCGTTGAAGTAGGCCGGGCAGGTGACGATCGCCTCGGCGACGGGCTCGCCGAGGTAGTCCTCCGCGGTCTGCTTCATCTTCGCGAGGATCATGGCCGACATCTCGGCCGGGCTGTACTTCTTCGCGGCGTTCTCGACCCAGGCGTCGCCGTTGTCCGCGGGGACGATGCGGTACGGCACGAGGCCGGTGGTCCGCTTCACCTCGGGGTCGTCGAACTTGCGGCCGATGAGCCGCTTCACGACGTAGATGGTGGACTCGGGGTTCGTGATCGCCTGCCGCTTCGCGATCTGGCCGACGAGCCGCTCGCCACCCTCGGTGAATGCGACCATCGACGGGGTGGTGCGCGACCCCTCGCTGTTCGGGATGACGACCGCGTCGCCGCCTTCCATCACGGCCACGCACGAGTTGGTCGTCCCGAGATCGATGCCGATGACCTTTCCCATCGGGTGGCCTTACGCGGAAGGAGGGGCGGGAGGCTCGACCGCGACCCCCACCATCGCCGGCCGGAGGAGCCTCTCGTGGAGCTTGAAGCCTCGGGCGTGCTCGAGGACCACCGTCCCCGCCGGCTTGTCGGCCGTGGGGACCTGGAGGAGCGCCTCGTGCAGCGCGGGATCGAACTTCTCGCCGAGCGCCGAGAAGCCGGTGACGCCGTGGCGCGCCAGGGCCTGCTCGAGCGACGCGCGGACCAGCCGGACGCCGTCGGCGAGCGGATCGTCGGGCGGCGCGGCGGCGAGGGCGCGGTCGAGCCCGTCGATCACCGGCAGGAGGTCCTTGAGGACCTTCTCGATGCCGAACTTCTGCACCTCCTCGCGCTCCTTCGCCGCGCGCTTCTTGTAGTTGTCGAGGTCGGCCGTGGCGCGGAGGAGGCGCTCGTGCGTCTCGCGGAGCTTCTCCATCGTCTCGCGGCCCTTCGCCGTCGAGAGCTCCACCTCGGCGCGCAGCGTCTCGACCTCGCGCGCGAGCGCCTCTCCCCCCTCGATCTTCTCCACCGAGCGCAGCGCCTCCTCGACGGCGTCCGCCGGGATGTCCGCCTGGAAGGCGCCCTTGTCTTCGCTCGCGCTCATGAAACGGGACGATCGAGCGCCGGCCCCCGCGCCGCGCGCACGATCCACGGACATCTAAGCACATGCCGCGCCGCGCAAACAAGTTTCGCGGGCGCCGCGATCACCCGTCCGACAGCGCCCCGAGGGCGAGCGAGATCTGCTTTGCGGTCAAATCGACGAGCGGGATCACCCGCGCGTAGTTCATGCGCGTGGGGCCCACCACCGCGAGGGCGCCGAGGACCTTGTCGCCCCGGCCGTACGGCGCGGCGACCACCGACACGTCCGGCACCGCGGCGAACTCGCTCTCGGCGCCGATGAAGATCTGGACCTCGTCCGACGAGAGCACCCGGTCGAGCACGCGCAGGATGCGGTCCTTCTCCGCGAACGCCTTGAGGAGCGCCCGCGCCTTCTGGACGTCGGCGAACTCGGGCGCGTCGAGGAAGCTCTCCTCGCCGTGGTGGAGGACGCGCTCCGGCGCCGGCTCCGCCGCGAACGTCTGCTCGGCGAGGAGGAGCGCCTTCTGGAGCAGGTCGGAGAGCGCGCTCTGGTCGGCGCGCATGTCGACGAGGATCCGGTCGCGCAGGTCGGCGAGCCCTGCCTCCTCCGGCACGCCGGGCGTGCGCTGGAGCTTCTCGTTCAGGTAGTTCGCGGCGCGCTCGAGCTCCGCCGGCTCCATCGAGAACTCGAGCTGCACGAGCTTGTTCGTGACGAGCCCGGCGGCCGAGACGAACACGGCGAGCACGCGGTTTTCGCGCAGCCGCACGAACTCCAGGTGGCGGACGGGGTCGGTCTTGGGCCGCGGCGTCGTCACCACGCCCGCGTGGTGCGAGAGCGAGTGCAGGAGGTCCGCGGTGCCGTCGAGGAGCGAGCCGACGTCGCTCGCGCCCTGCGCGAGCCGCTCGATGCGATCGCGGTCCTGCGGCGACGGCGGCTTCACCTTGAGGAGCGCGTCGACGTAGAGGCGGTATCCCTGCGAGGTCGGCACGCGCCCCGACGAGGCGTGCGGCTTCTCCAGGAACCCCAGCGCCTCGAGGTCGGACATCACGCTGCGGATGGTGGCGGGCGAGCAGTCGAGGTCGTGGCGCGCGAGGAGCGGCTGGCTCGCGACGGGCTCGCCCGTGACGATGTAGTCGTGCACGAGCGCGCGGAGGACGTCGCGCTCTCGCCTGTCCAGCTCTCCACCGGGGCCCGGCATCGCCCTCTATTCTACTCGCCGGCGAGGTGCCGTTCCGCAGCCGCCGCCAGGGCGGGGAACCGGCCCGCCGCCAGGGCGCGCCACTTGGCGGCCGCGCCCGTCGCGTCCGCGGAGTGCTCCGCGAGGAGCGCCTCGAGGTGCACGCGCTCCTCGGGGTGCGCGTAGGCGAACGCCGCACGGGCAGCGCCGCCGCGGTCGCGCGCGAGCGCCTCGCGCAGCGAGGAGCGCGCCTTGTCGAGCTCTCCCCGCGAGTCGGAGAGGACGGCGAGCGCGTACCACGGCTCGGGCCGCGACGGGTCGAGGCTCCGCGCCGTCTCGAGGTGGGCCTGGGCGGCCGAGACGTAGCCGTCGACGGCGTACAGCTCGCCGAGGTTCACGAGGGCGGCCTGCTGCGCCGCGACGTCGCCCTTGGCCACCACCTCGTCGAGGAGCCGGCGCGCCGCATCCGAGTGCCCCTCGAGGTAGTAGGAGACCGCGAGGTCGTTCAGCGACCCCAGCACGTCCGGGTCCCGCGACAGGTTCGCCTCGAACGAGGCGCGCGCCCCGGAAAGGTCGCTCGCCCGCAGCTTGTCCTGCCCCGGGCTCTGCTCGGTCGAGAGCGTGGAGAGCACCGGGGCGGCCTGGTCACGAGGTGCCGAGCGGGGCTCCGCGCCGCCGCACGCAGCGAGGAACACGGCCAAAGCCGCAGCGCTTCTGAGATGTTGCGCGTGGGTCCGCAAGGGTCGCTCGGCGGGGTGCCGCTTCCGGCGAGTCGAGTCTAGCCACCACCTCCGGGGCGTGCAACGGACGGAGCGTTCCCCTGACCGCGGCACAGCGCGCGTGTCGCAGCGGCCGTCGTTACAATTTCGGAGGGCGCCGGGCGCGTCGAGGATCGGCGCGGGCGCGCCTCCGAAGTCGTGCGGGGAGCGTTCCGCTCGACCTCGGCGGCGCGGGCGCGGCGAAGGTCGCACGAGAGCCCGGCGCCCTTCTTCCGCGCGGGCATGGGCACGGGCGCGATTTCCGCTGCCCCACTAAGATGCCGCCCTCGCCCATGTCCACCGCCCAGGAGCTGTCGACGCCCTCGCCGTGGGCGCGCGTCCGCCGCGCGCTCGAGGTGGACCGCCGCGCCGAGGTGACGGGGCTCGTCGGCGCGTCCCGCGGCGCGCTCGTGGCGGACCTCCTCGGCCCCGGCAGGGCCCGGACGGTGCTGGCCGTCGCGGCGGACGAGGAGGAGGCGGACGCGCTCGCGCGCGATATCGCCTTCTTCGTCGGCGAGGGGGTGGTGCGGGTCCCTGCCGACGCGGTCCTGCCGTACGACGACCTCTCGCCCGACCGGGGCGTCGAGCTGGAGCGGCTCTCCGCGCTGGCGCGGCTCCACGTCTCGCCCGACCGGATCCGCGCCGTCGTCCTCTCGGCGCGCGGGCTCGCCCGGCGCACCGTCCCGCGCCGGGTGTTCGAGGCGAGCGCGGACCTGCTCGGGAAGGGGGTCGAGATCGCGCGCGAGGCGCTAGCCGAGAAGCTCGTGCGCCTCGGGTTCACGCGCGTGCCGCTCGTCGAGGACCCCGGCACGTTCGCGGTGCGCGGCGGCATCGTCGACCTGTGGAGCCCGGCCGACCCGTCGCCCGTGCGCCTCGAGTTCTTCGGCGACGAGATCGAGAGCTGCCGCGCGTTCGACCCGCAGACGCAGCGCAGCGACGCCGAGGTGCCTGAGGTGCTCCTCGGCCCGGCCCGCGAGGCGCTGTTCGGGCCGGAGGCGAAGGAGGCCGCCAAGGCCGCCGTCCGCGAGGCGGCCGAGCGCGTGAACCGCCCCACCTCGCGGGTGCGCGAGGTG
>DASSQM010000097.1:0-2216 GCA_035702465.1 Anaeromyxobacter sp.
CCCCTCGCGCGTCGCGGCGGTGCGCGTGGCCGTGACGGACCTCGCGGAGTACGCGCGCTGCCCGCGGCGCCACCACCTCGCGCGGGTGCTCGCGCTCCCCGAGCCGCGCGGCGTCTCCCGCGCCCCCGCCGACGATCCCGCGCGCGCGACCGTCCGCGGCACGCTCGCGCACGCGATGCTCTCCGAGACGGACCTCGGCGCGCCGCCGCTCGAGCGCCGCGCGCAGATGGCCGCGGCGGCAGCGCGGCGCGGCCACGACCCGGCGAGCCCCGGCGCGAGGCGCATCCTCGCGGAGATCACGCGGTTCGCGGAGTCCGACGCCGGCCACGCCCTCGCGCGCGCGGCGCGGGAGGGCCGGCTCTCCCGGGAGCTGCCGTTCCTCTTGCGGCTCGACGGGACGCGCGGCGCGCCCGACGCGTACCTCGTCGGCGCCATCGACGCGCTCGTCGCGGAGAGGCGCGGCGCGCTCACGGTCGTCGACTACAAGTACGCGGTCGCGCGCCCCGAGGCGGCGGGACGCTACCGGCTCCAGCTCCTCGCGTACGCGCTCGCGGCGCGCCGCGCGCACCCCAGGGCCCGCGTGCGTGCGCGCCTCCAGTTCCTGCGCGGCGACCTGCGCGCCGTCGACGTGACGCCGTCGCCGGACGAGCTCGAGCGCTTCGCGCGCGAGGCGCCCGCGCTCGCCTGGGACGCGCACCGCGGCGCCGGCGGCGCGCTCTCGCCGGCCGACGTCGGCCGCGACGAGGCGTGCTGCCGCGCCGAGGGCTGCGGTTTCGTGGGGCGGTGCTACCCCGCGCGGCGGCCGGCGCCGACACCCGCCCCGGCGCCGGTGGTCGCGGATCCGGCGCCCGCGTGAGCGTCGCTCACGGGTGCCGGGTGGGATTGGCGCCGGTCTCCACGGCCTCCTTGCCGATGTCGCCGCGGTGGCGGACGTCGGTCGAGAAGAGGCCGAAGCGCGCGGCGCCTTCGCCGAACTCACGCATGACGGCGCTCGGGCTCGTGTAGATCCGATCGGGCAGCGAGCGCAGGAAGTTGATCGCGTCCTGCGGCGCTCCCGCCTCCGCGGCGGCCTCCGAGAGCTCGTCGCGCGAGATGGGATACTCGACGGTCGAGAGGATGGCCGACGGGCTCTTCTCCGGCGGCTCCCCGATTCCACGCGCCATGGGGCCTCCTTTCCGGTGGCACCTCGAACCTGCGTAGCTCGGCCGCTGCGGGCAAACGGCGTCCCCGCGGCTGCCGCGCGACGGGGCGTGCGGGCGCGGGCTTTTGCGCTTGCCTCCGTCGGGCTCGATTTCCTAGATTGCGAGCGATCGATCCGATCCGCTCGCGATTCCGGCGGAGAATCGAACAGGGAGATACGAAGATGCCCGAGCGAACCACTGCGCGCGTGCAGGAGATCCTGTCCTGGTACCAGTCGGACAGCCCCGGAACGCTCGCCAACCTCCACCGAATGCTCATGACCGGCACGCTCGCCGGCACGGGCAAGATCGTGATCCTGCCCGTGGACCAGGGCTTCGAGCACGGCCCCGCGCGCTCGTTCGCGCCGAACCCGCCGGGCTACGATCCCGAGTACCACTTCCAGCTCGCCCTCGACGCGGGCTGCAACGCGTACGCCGCCCCGCTCGGCTTCCTCGAGGCCGGCGCGCGCAAGTACGCGGGCCAGATCCCGCTCATCCTGAAGCTCAACAACTCCGACTCGCTGTCGAAGCTCGGCGGCGCGCCCAACTCGGCGGTCACGGCGTCCGTGAAGGAAGCGGTCCGGCTCGGCTGCGCCGCGGTCGGCTTCACCATCTACCCGGCGTCCGACGCGCGAAACAGCCAGTTCGAGAACCTGCGCGCCATCACGGAGGAGGCGAAGGCGCACGGGCTCGTCGTGGTGGTGTGGAGCTACCCGCGCGGCAGCGGCGTCTCCAAGGAGGGCGAGACCGCCGTCGACATCGCCGCGTACGCGGCGCAGATCGCCTGCCAGATGGGCGCGCACATCGTCAAGGTGAAGCCGCCGAAGGACCTCGTGGAGCACCCCGAGGCGAAGAAGGTCTACGAGAAGTACCAGATCCCGACGAAGACGCTGCCGGAGCGCGTGCGCCACGTGGTGCAGTCGGCGTTCAACGGCAAGCGCATCGTGATCTTCTCCGGCGGCGAGGCGAAGGGCACGGACGAGGTGCTCGCGGAGATCCGCGGCATCAAGGAGGGCGGCGGCTTCGGCTCGATCATGG
>DASSQM010000098.1:0-4038 GCA_035702465.1 Anaeromyxobacter sp.
TGCTCCTCGGGGGTCTCGAGCGGGGCCAGAGAGTATCCCGTTGCTCTGATGGGGATCAAACGAGAGCTTTCCCCTTTCTATTCGGACAGCGGCACGAATGCCCCCGAAGATGCCGTCCGTCCAGGCGCCCGGTGGCGCCTCCGACTCCGTCGCTTCGATCGCTTCACAAGATGCTCTGGAGCGCCGGGTGGATGCATCGCCGTCCGCCACGGTCCTCCCGGCAGCGGTCGGGCGGCCCCCGGCGGCTCCCGCGTTATGATGCGCCGCGGTGCCCCTCCGGTTCGCGAAATGGCATGGCCTCGGGAACGACTTCGTCCTCGTGGAGGGGCCGCTCTCGACGCCCGAGCGAGCCCGCCGCATCTGCGACCGCCGGCGCGGCATCGGCGCGGACGGGCTCGTCACCATCCTGCCGCCGCGCACGGCCGGGGCGGCCGCGCGCATGCACATCATGAACTCCGACGGCTCGGTCGCGGAGATGTGCGGGAACGCGATCCGCTGCGTCGCGAAGCACCTCGCCGAACGCCGCGGCCTCGCGGGGACGATCCTCGTCGACACGGACGCCGGGACGAAGACGTGCACGCTCCACCGCGGCCCGCGAGGCGAGGTCGAGGCGGTCTCCGTCGAGATGGGAGCGGCGCGCGTCGACGGCGAGGCCGACTTCACGGTCGGCGGCGAGAAGCTGCGCGCCACGCGCGTGTCGATGGGCAACCCGCACGCCGTCCTCTTCGAGGAGGGCGCGCCGAGCATCGAGCGCGCCGGCCGCGTCGGCCCCGCCATCGAGAGGGCCGTCGCGGGTGGCGTGAACGTCGGGTTCGCACGGCCCGGACCGGACGGTATCGACCTCGTCGTGTGGGAGCGCGGGGCGGGTCTCACGGACGCCTGCGGCACCGGCGCCTGCGCCGCGGCCGTGGCGTCGGTACGCCGCGGCGCCGTCCGGACCGGCGCGCCCGTCTCCGTCCGCCTCCCCGGTGGTACGCTCGAGATCACCGTGTCCGCCGATCTCTCCCGCGTCACGATGCGCGGCCCCGCCGAGCGGGTGTTCGAGGGCGAGGCGGATCTCTAGATGGCGGCCGGGCGGGCCGGGCCGGGGCACTAGAATGGCGACCGGGCGAATCCTCGTCGTCGACGACGAGCGCTTCTTCCAGGAGCTGCTCCGCGACGTGCTCGGCGGCGCGGGGCACCAGACGCGCACCGCGGGCTCGGGCGAGGAGGCGCTGAAGCTCCTCTCGGAGGAGCACTTCGACCTGCTCGTCACGGACGTCGTCATGCCCGGGCTCGACGGCATCGGGCTCGTGCGCGAGGCGAAGCGGCGCGATCCGGACGTCGAGGCGGTGGCGGTCACCGGCCACGACGACGTGCGGCTCGCCGTGCAGGCCATGAAGGCGGGCTGCGCCGACTTCCTCACGAAGCCGGTGGACCGCGCCGAGCTCGTCGCCGTGGCGGATCGCGCGCTCGGCCGCGTTCGGCTCCGCCGGGAGCACTCGCAGCTCCTCACCGAGAACATCGAGTTCGCGAAGTCACAGGCGCTCTACCGCCAGGCGCTCCAGATCCTGGGGACGCTCGACGTCGAGCGGCTCCAGGATCTCACGCTCTCCGTGCTGGCGCGCGTGACGGACGCGCAGGGCGCGGCGCTCTGGCTCGTGGACGAGCGCGGCCAGCTCCAGCTCAGGAGCTACCGCGGCCTCGTCGATCGCGCCGGGCTCCCGCCGCGCATCGACCCGCAGGATCCCGCGTGGCAGTCGCCGCTGCAGGGCGGCGCGCCGTTCCAGTCACCCGGCGCCGCGCCCGGCGAGGCGTTCATGGTGCCGCTCGTCGCGGACGACGAGCCGGTGGGGCTCGCGCTCCTCGCGGACCGCGCCGCCGGGCCGTTCGGGGGCGAGCAGCACTCCGCCGCGGTGACGGTCGCGGACTTCGCCGCCATCGCGGTCCGGAACGCCCGCCGCTTCCAGGCGCTCGAGCGCATCGGGCTGCGCGACCGCGACACCGGCGCGTACAACCTCGCCTATTTCGTCGACTACGCCGGCAAGGAGTTCTACAAGGCGCGGCGCTACGGGCGGTCCTTCTCGCTCGCGGTGCTCTCCATCGACAACGTCGAGCAGGTCCGCAAGGAGGGGGGGCGCGATCTCTACCGGCGCGCCCTCCGGGACCTCGTCGCCGCGGTCCCGCGCGTCGCCCGCGACGCCGACATCCTCGCCAAGGTCTCGGACGGCGAGTACTACGTGCTCCTCCCCGAGACCGACTCCTTCGGAGCGCTGATGTTCCTGCGGCGCGCCGCGGACGAGGTGCGCAAGGAGCCGTCCATCCACGAGGTGGAGCGGGTCTGCCCGGTGCTCCTCTCCATGGGCGCGTCGACGTTCCCGAAGGACGGGGAGGACTTCGACGAGCTCCTCCACTGGGCCCGCGCGCGCGTGCAGGAGCAGCGCGGCTCCCTGCTCCGCCGGCTCCACCTCGGGGACCTCGAGCCGGCGGCGTTCTGGGAGCTCGCGGACCTGCTCCTCTCGGACTCGGCGCACGTCCCGGAGAGCTCGCCGTCGGCCCGCCTCGACGCGGACCCGGAGCTCGTCCTCGCGGCGCAGCGCGAGGCGGCGCGCGAGGTCGCCCGCGATCCGCGCGCGCGCGGCGTCCTCTACCTCGGCGTCCGCGACGCCGGCGCCGCGGCGCACCTCCTCGCGGCGCTCCCGCAGGCGGACGCCGCGGCCCGCGCCGGCGACGCGACGGTGCGCGTGTACGTCCTCGGCCGCCGCGGCGACGCGCCCGCGCCGTCGCACCCGCTCGTCACCGGGGTCTTCCTCGACGGCGATCCGCGCTTCTCCTCGCACGAGTTCCTCCTGCTCATGTCCGAGCACTCCGCCTACGGGCTCATCGCGGGCCCGGACGGGCGCATGTTCCACACCTCCGACGTCCCGCTCGTCGACGCGCTCGTCTCGAAGCTCCAGACGCTCTACGACCTCCAGCCGCTCTAGCCCACGCATGCCCCCGGTCCGCAAGATCCTCATCGCCGATCCCGACCCCGCGGTCGTGCGCGCGCTCGCGCCGGCGCTGCGGCAGCGCGGCTACCAGGTCCACGCGGCGCGCGACGGCTCGCGCGCCCTCCAGCTCGCCATCCTGCGCTTCCCGGACCTCGTGCTCTTCGACGAGCGCAGCCCGCTCCTCGACGCGGCCACCTTCACGCGCATCCTCCGCACGAACCCGCGCACGGAGCGCATCCCGGTGGTGCTGACCGGCGACGCCGTCGATCCGGACCGCTCCCGGCTCGGCACGTACCTGCGCAAGCCGTTCAACCAGGACGAGGTGCTGGCGCGCATCGAGCAGATCTTCCGGCGCGTCGAGGCGGCCAAGGCCGTCTCGGGCGAGAGCCGCGAGATCGAGGGGAACCTCGCGCAGATCCCGCTCGTGGACCTCCTCCAGATCCTCGCGGTGAACCGCAAGACCGGGCGGCTCGCCGTCGAGCGCGAGGGCGAGCGCGCCGAGATCTTCCTCGCGGAGGGGCGCGTCGTCGACGCGCGCATGGGCGCCGCCATCGGCGAGAAGGCGCTCTACCGGCTCCTCACGCGGCGCGAGGGGCAGTTCGCGTTCGTCCCCGGAACGACGGGGGCCGAGGAGCGCATCGAGGGCAAGGTCGAGCAGCTCGCGCTCGAGGGGCTCCGGCAGGCGGACGAGGTCGCGCGGCTGCTCCCGTCGCTGCCCGGCGCGGGCGAGCTCGTCGAGCTCGCCGTCCACCCGAGCGAGATCCCGCCGGGGCTCCACCCGGTCACGGAGGAGGTGGTGGCGCTCCTCGACGAGCCGCGCCGGCTCGACGACCTCCTCGACCGCTGCCGCGCGACCGACCTCGAGGCGATGCGCGCGGTGTCCGCGCTCCTCGAGCACGGCTACGCGAGGCGCGCCGAGGGTCCCGCGCCCGAGCGCGAGGCGGCGCCGCTGCTCGGCGCACACGAGCTGCACGCGCTCCGCGCGCGGATGGCGCGCGGCCGCTCCTCGGGCGCGCAGACCATCGGGAAGGTGGTCCTCGCGGGCGGCGGCCCGCTCGCGCGCAAGGCG
>DASSQM010000099.1:0-6407 GCA_035702465.1 Anaeromyxobacter sp.
GCCGTCCCAGCGCCGAGCGCGCCGCCGCTCGCGGCCGCCGCCGCCGTCGAGCGGACCGCGGCGGAGCGCTTCATGCGGCTCGCCTTGCGCGAGGCGCACAAGGGGCTCGGCCGCACGAGCCCGAACCCCGCGGTCGGCGCCGTCATCGTGCGGAGCGGGCGCGTCGTGGCCCGCGGCCACCACGCCAAGGCCGGCGGGCCGCACGCCGAGGTGGTGGCGCTCCGCGCCGCCGGCGCGCGGGCGCGAGGCGCCGACCTCTACACCACGCTCGAGCCGTGCGATCACTGGGGGCGCACGCCGCCCTGCTCGCGGGCGATCCTCGACGCGGGCGTGCGGCGCGTCTTCGTGGGCTCCTCGGACCCGAACCCGCTCGTGAACGGGAAGGGCGTCGCGCGGCTCCGCGCCGCCGGCGTGGAGGTCGTCCAGGCCGTGCTGCGCGAGGAGTGCGACGCGCTCAACGCGCACTGGTTCCGCTTCATCCGCGACCACCGCCCGTACGTGACGCTCAAGGCGGCGGTCACGCTCGACGGCCGCCTCGCCACGCGCACCGGCGACGCGCGCTGGGTCACCGGCGAGGAGGCGCGCCGGTGGGTGCACCGGCTCCGCGACCGCGTCGACGCCATCCTCGTCGGCGCCGGGACCGCGCGCGCCGACGACCCGCGCCTCACCGCGCGGCTCCCGGGCGGGCGCGGGCGCGATCCCGTGCGCGTCGTGCTCGACACGGACCTCTCGCTGCCCGCGACCCTGAAGCTCTTCCGCGCGCGGTCCGCCGCGCCCACCGTCGTCGCCCACGCTTCCGGCCGGTCGCGCCGGCTCGGCCCCGGGGTCGAGCTCCTCCGCTGCCGCCGCGGCGAGGGCGGCGTGGACCTCCCCGACCTGCTCGCGAAGCTCGCCGCCCGCGGGATCACGCACCTCCTCGTCGAGGGCGGCGCGCGCGTGCACGCGGCCTTCCTCGCCGCCGGGCTCGTCGACCGCGCGGTTGTGTTCGTGGCCCCCAAGCTCGCGGGCGCCGACGGGGTGCCGCTCTTCGCGGGGAAGGGTCCGGCGCGGATGGCGGACGCGATCCGGCTCGAGGGCCTGGAGATCGCCCGGCTCGGCGACGACGTGCTCGTGCAGGGGACGCCCGTCCTCTCCCGCGCCGCGCAGCGCCGGCCCGCACGGCAGAGGCGCGCCGCGCCGCCCGGGCAGCCGGCGGCGTGACGGGCGGGCGCCCCGGCCCCGTGCCCGACAGGGCCGGGCGCCGCCGAGGCCGCCGCTTACCACGTACGGACACCCGACTCGATCCTTCGAGCCACTTCGTTTCCCGGAGCGTCAGGCCGTGCGCCGCGCCGCTCCGGAGGAGGAGCACGCCATGGCAACGGCGACGACGCCGACGCAGCTCACGAGCGCGAACCCCATCCCCGAGGCCGCCACGCGGATCGAGCTGAACGGCCCGGCGCCCGACTTCGAGGCGAACTCGACCCAGGGCGCGCTGAAGCTGTCCGAGTACGGGAAGGGGAAGTGGGTCATCCTCTTCTCCCACCCGGCCGACTTCACGCCGGTGTGCACCACCGAGTTCGTGGAGTTCGCGAAGCTCGCCCCCGAGTTCGAGCGGCGCGGCGTGAAGCTGCTCGGCAACTCGGTCGACTCCGTGTACTCGCACATCGCGTGGATCCGGAACATCGAGGACAAGTTCGGGGTGAAGGTGACGTTCCCCGTCATCGCGGACCTCGACCAGAAGGTCTCGCGGCTCTACGGCATGCTGCACACGCCGAGCTCGGTGACCGCGACGGTGCGGTGCGTCTACTTCATCGACCCGAAGCAGAACGTGCGCGCGATGATCTACTACCCGCTCAACGTGGGCCGGGCGTTCGACGAGATCCTGCGCGTGGTGGACGCGCTCCAGACGGTCGACCGCGAGCAGGTGGCCTGTCCGGCGAACTGGAAGCCGGGGCAGGACGTCATCGTCCCCGCGCCGGTCACGTACCAGGCGGCCGAGGAGCGCGCGCAGGCGAAGAACCTCGAGGTGAAGGACTGGTACTTCGCGCGCAAGCACGCGGCGGGGTAGACGGCGCGTTGGCGCAAACCGGCGGATCCGGCTAGGATTCCGCCGGAAATGTTCACCGGGCTCGTGTCGGACATGGGGGTGGTCGAGCGCATCGCCCCGAAGCAGGGGGGCGCTCGCCTGACCCTCCGTCCGAGGTCGATGCCGGTCGACGCGCTCGCGCTCGGCGAGAGCGTGGCGTGCTCCGGCGCGTGCCTCACGGTCGTGGAGCGCGGCGCCGGCCTCGTCTCCTTCGACGCCGTCCCGGAGACGCTCGCGCGCACGACGATCGGCGGGTGGCGGCCCGGCACGGCCGTGAACCTCGAGCGCGCGCTGGCGCTCTCGGACCGGCTGGGCGGCCACCTCGTGCAGGGGCACGTCGACGCGGTCGGCGAGGTCGTGGCGCGAACGCCGGAGGGCCAGGGCGCGCGGCTGCGGATCTCGCTCCCCGCCTCGATCGCGCCGCTCGTGGCGGAGAAGGGCTCCATCGCCGTCGACGGGGTCTCGCTCACCGTCGCCGCGGTGGCGCGCGACGCGTTCGAGGTGGCGCTCATCCCGGAGACGCTCGCCCGCACCACGCTCGGCGCCGCGGCGCCCGGCGCGAAGGTGAACCTCGAGGCCGACGTGATCGCGCGGCACGTCGCCCGCCTGCGCGAGTTCGGCGCCGCGGCCGGCCTCGCCGAGGGCGACCTCGCGCGCTGGGGATACGGGGAGGCGCGGTGAAGGAGCACAACCGCCACGCCGTCGAGCGCGTCGAGAAGGCCATCGCCTGGATCCGCAAGGGCGGGATGGTGATCCTCACCGACGACGAGGATCGCGAGAACGAGGGCGACCTGTGCATGGCGGCGGAGAAGGTCACCCCTGCCGCCGTGAACTTCATGGCGCGCTACGGCCGTGGCCTCGTCTGCCTCTCGCTCACCGAGGAGAAGGTGAAGCAGCTCCGCCTGCCGCTCATGGTGGAGGACGCCTTCAACTCCTCCTCGTTCGGCACCGCGTTCACCGTCTCCATCGAGGCACGCGAGGGCGTCTCCACCGGCATCAGCGCCAAGGACCGCGCCCACACCATCCGCACCGCCGTGCGCGACGACTGCCGGCCCGAGGACCTCGCCCGCCCCGGGCACGTCTTTCCGCTGCGCGCGCGCAGGGGCGGCGTCCTCGTGCGCGCCGGCCAGACCGAGGGCTCGGTCGACCTCACGCGCCTCGCCGGCCTCAAGCCCGCGGGCGTCATCTGCGAGGTGATGAACGACGACGGCACGATGTCGCGCATGCCGGAGCTGGAGAAGCTCTCGAAGGCGCACCGCCTGCCCATCGTCTCCGTCGCGGACCTCATCGCCTACCGGATGATGAAGGACACGCTCGTCCGGCGCGGCGCGGAGGCGCCCCTGCCGACCGTCTACGGCGAGTTCCGCGCCATCGCGTACGAGAACGACATCGACACCCACCAGCACGTCGCGCTCGTGAAGGGCAAGTGGAGGGACGACGAGCCCGTCCTCGTGCGCGTCCACTCGAAGTGCCTCACCGGCGACGTGTTCGGCTCGGAGCGCTGCGACTGCGGCCCGCAGCTCCACGCCGCGCTCGCGCAGATCGAGCGGGGCGGGAAGGGCGTCCTGCTCTACCTCGACCAGGAAGGGCGCGGCATCGGCCTCGTGAACAAGCTGCGCGCCTACAACCTGCAGGACGAGGGCTACGACACCGCCGAGGCGAACGAGCGGCTCGGCTTCAAGCCGGACCTGCGCGACTACGGCATCGGCGCGCAGATCCTCCGCGACCTCGGCGTGCGCAAGATGAAGCTCCTCACGAACAACCCGAAGAAGATCATCGGGCTCGAGGGCTACGGCCTCGAGGTGGTGGAGCGCGTCCCCATCGAGATGCCGCCCACGAAGCGAAACCGCGCCTACCTCGCGACGAAGCGGGACAAGCTCGGCCACCTGCTCACGCTCGCCGGGCCGGAGCCGGTCCGCGCCGCGGCAGTGGCCGGCAAGGCGCGGCGCCCGCCGGCCGCGCGCCGGTCAGGAAGGAACGGACGATGAACGTCTACGAAGGGTCCCTCGTCGCGACCGGGCTCAAGGTCGGGATCGTGGTGGCGCGGTTCAACTCGCTCGTCACCGAGCAGCTGCTCCACGGCGCCGCGGACGGGCTCAAGCGGCACGGCGTGAAGGACGCGGACATCGACGTCTTCCGCTGCCCCGGCACGTTCGAGCTGCCCGCGGTCCTGCGCCGCGTGGCGCGGAGCGGCCGCTACGACGCAGTCATCGCGCTCGGCGCCGTCATCCGCGGCGGCACCCCGCACTTCGAGTACGTCGCGGCGG
Organism: Anaeromyxobacter sp.; assembly: GCA_035702465.1. GTDB lineage: Bacteria > Myxococcota > Myxococcia > Myxococcales > Anaeromyxobacteraceae > Anaeromyxobacter. The sequence goes on from DASSQM010000099.1 coordinate 4,333, forward strand.
AGGCCACGAAGGGCGTGGGCGTCGTGGCGATGGAGGCCGACTGCGCCGTGGCGATGGGGATCCTCACGTGCGACACGCTCGAGCAGGCCCTGGAGCGGGCGGGGGTGAAGGCCGGCAACAAGGGCGCGGAGGCGGCGCTCGCCGCCATCGAGCAGGCGAACGTGCTGCGCGAGGCGGGGAAGCTCGCCGGCCGGCGGGAGTAGCCCTTGTCGCCGAGGCGCACCAAGGCACGCGAGCGCGCCCTCCAGGCGCTGTACCAGATCGACGTCGCCGCCGAGGGCATCGACGACGCGCTCGCGCGGTTCTGGAAGAGCTTCGAGCCGGTGGAGCGCGAGGTGATGACGCTCGCCGAGGGGCTCGTCCGCGGGGTCGCGAAGCACCGGCGCCCCATCGACGAGACCATCGAGCGCGTGTCGGTCAACTGGCGCCTCGACCGGATGGCGAAGGTGGACCGCAACGTGCTCCGGCTCGCCGTGTACGAGCTCCTCGAGACGGACGTGCCGGTGAAGGTGGTCATCAACGAGGCGATCGAGCTGGGGAAGAAGTATGGGTCGGAGTCGAGCGGCGCGTTCGTGAACGGCGTGCTCGACAAGATCGCGGCGGGGCTCCCCGCCGGGCGGCGCCAGGCGGGCGCGTAGAAAGGGGCGGCGAGGGCGTGGCGCTACGGATCGAGGTGGCGGAGCTCGGGCTCCAGGCGATCGACGGGCTCGACGTGGACGCGGTGGCCGTGTTCGTGGGGCCGGAGCGGCCGCTGCAGGGCTTCGCCGGGTTCGCGGACTGGCGGCTGTGCGGCGCCATCTCCCGCGCCATCCGCTCGTCCATCTTCGACGCGCGCCCGGACGAGGCGCTGCTCCTGCCGTCCGGCGGGCGCATCGCGGCGCCGCGGGTGTTCTGCTTCGGGCTGCCGTCCGTGCCGCTGCCGCCGCAGGAGTTCCTCCACGCGGCGCGCGCCGCCTGCGAGGCGGTCGCGCGGGCGGGGAGCGAGGCGTTCGCGACCTCCATGCCGCCGCTCGCGGGGAACGACGGCCCGCTCGCCGCGAAGCTGTGGCTCGAGGCGAGCCTCGTGCGGCCCGTGAAGCGGCAGGTGCTGCTCGGCGAGGCGCGCGCGCTCCAGCGCGACCTCGGCGCCGCGCGCTCCGCGTCGGGCGCGGACATCGAGGTGCTCGCGCCGCCGTCGCGCGTGGAGATGCCGCCGCGAGGGCGCGCCTTGCCGCACGTGGGCGCCGTGATACGCTGAGTCGTTGCCCGATCGCTCGCAGAAGGCGCTCGCCGACTTCGTCTCCGAGGCCCAGGAGAGCATCGACGCGCTGGGCCGCGACCTCATGCGGCTCGACGGCGGCGGCGAGGAGCCCGATCCCGATCTCCTGAACGCGGTCTTCCGCGCTGCGCACTCGCTGAAGGGCCTCTCGTCGATGTTCGGCGTCGAGCGCATGGCGCGGCTCGCCCACGCGCTCGAGGACCTCCTCGACGACGTGCGCATGGGCCGGCGGCGGCTCGATCGCGCGGCGATGGACCTCCTGCTCGAGGCGCCCGAGGTCTTCTCGCGCATCATCGCCGAGGAGGCGGAGGGGCAGCCCCCGCGCACCGCGGACGCGGCGGCTCGCCTCGTGGACCGGCTGCGCGCCCGGGACGCTCCGCGGGAGCCGGCGGCGGAGGATCCGCTGGACTCGCTCGCGCTCGCCCCCGGCGTCCGCGCCGTGCTCACGGAGTACGAGGAGCACCGCCTGCGGTCCGCGGTGGCGAAGGGGCGCGCGCTCTGGCGCGTCGACGTGAGCTTCGGCCTCGCCACGTTCGATCGCGACCTCGCCGCGCTCGGCGCGCGCCTGAAGACGGTCGGCGAGCTCGTGTCCACGCTGCCGTCGAGCGACGCGCGCGACCCCCAGGCGATCGCGTTCGAGCTGCTCGTCGCCTCGGCCGAGACGGCGGACGAGATCCGCGCGGCCGCCGGAGCAGGCGCGCGCGTCGAGCCGATCGCCGGGACCGCGACGCCCGCAGGCCCGCTCCCGGCGCCCGCCGCGACCCCTCAGCCCGCGAACCTCACGCCGCTCCCGGAGGCGGCGGCGGAGGACGGCCCC
>DASSQM010000100.1:0-8465 GCA_035702465.1 Anaeromyxobacter sp.
GGCGCGCCGTCCGGCGTCGCCGCGAACGCCCAGACCGTCACGGTCTCCGCGCGGTCGGCGCGCAGCTCCCGCCGGTCGAGCAGGAGCACGGCCTGGCGCAAGGGCGGGACGCGCAGGTCGAGCGCCCTGCCGCGGTCGTAGGCGTAGCGCTCGCCGGGGGGGACCTCGACCGGCACGCTCGCGACGCCGTTCGCGTCCGCGAGCGCCGGGCCGAACGTGCGCGTGCGGATGCGGACGGAGACCTTGGCGTTCGGCTCCGTCCGCGCGATGGCCACGCCGCGCCCGACGAGCGGCAGCCACGCGTACCCGACCTCGCCCCCCGGCGCGACCGCGGCGACGAGCGCGAGCTGGGGGTGCGCCTCGAGCGGCGGCTCGAGCACCGCCTCGAAGACGCCGGGCTCCGTCTCGACGGCGCGGCGGAGCGCGCCGGCGCTCGCGAAGAGCCGCGGCGGGCCGCCGGCTGAGCGGACCACCACGCGCGCCGTGTCGCCGCCGCCGAGCGCGAGCACGGCGGGGCGGATCTCGACGGCCGGCGGCGCGATCGCGCCCGGGGCGGCGGCGGCCGCGAGTGCCGCGCAGAGCGCGAGCGCCTCAGCGGTCATGCCAGCGCACCTGGAGGTCCGAGACCTCGCCGTCCTTCTCCTGCGGCTGGCACGGGACGGTGCGGCGCTCGACGACGCCCGTGGCGTGCCGCACCATCACCTCGGCGCCGCGAGGCCGCTGCCTCGGGGGCAGCCGCACGACGACGTTCCCGTCGACGGGCACGTCGACGGACGCGCCGTTCACGGTCAGCTCCGAGGCGACGTCGATCTGGAGGACCGCGCAGACGCTGGCGCGCCGCTCCTGGAGGAGGCGGGCCACGCGCAGCACGACGTCGCGCGGGATCGGACGCGGCGGGAGCGGCGGCAGGCCGGGGTGCGCGACCGTCTCGGCGCCGGCGGGCACCCGCACCGTCGCGCCGCCGGACTCGACCATGAGCTGACCCTCGGTGGAGGCGACCGCGAGCCCGTCGCCCGCCGCCACCACGCCGAACCGGCCGGCGCCGCCCGTGGCCGCGACCGCGCCGGACTGGTCCTCGAGGCGCAGCACCCGCGTGCCGTCCGGACGGTGATCCACGCCGATGCGGCCGCGCAGCACGCCGACGCGGTGGACCGCGGCGGTGAGCTCGCGCACGGTGACCTCGGACCGTTCCTGGAGGGTCACGCGCGAGCCGCGCCCGAGCGCGATCTCGGCCGTGCTCCCGGCGGAGGTGCGGATCGAGTCGGTGACGCGGAGCGCGTCGCCGGCGCGGGCGGGCGCCCAGCCCGCGGCCCCACCGCGCTCGACGCCGGGATCGGCCGACACCACGATCGCGTCCTGCGGGGCCGCGGGGGCGCGCGGCGGCGCCTCGACGTCGGGGGGCCACAAATGCCAGACGAGCGCTCCACTCGCGATGATCGCGAGCGACGCCAAGGCGAGCCCGATCCATCGGGTGCGCACGTCGGGGGCCATGCCTCCACCGAATCCGATCGCCAACGGCGGCGGCCATTCTACCGCGCAGATCCGCGGCTTCCCCAGGGGCGAACGGGCTCGGTGGCGTCGCACGAGCAGTGGACGCGCACCCGTGCATACACTGTAGGTGATTGGGCTCTCAACCGCCGCGCACGTCCACGCGGTTGTCGTAGAACGTCGAGCCCGCGGCGCGGTCGGTGAGCCGCTGCGACGTGAGCGCATTCACGTTCCGTCCGGCGGGCGTGTCCCTCGTCCACCAGACACCCTCGGCCACCGCGACGCCCTGCGGCACGCGATCCGTGACGCGCAGCGTGAAGATCGCCTCGCCGAGCGCGTTCCACGCGACCACGCGCTGGCCGTCGGCCAGGCCCCGCGCTCGCGCCTCCGCCGGCGCGAGCTGCAGCGTCATGCCGCCGTTCTTCTCCCGGAGCTCCGGCCGCTCCATGAACGAGGAGTTGAGCGTGTACAGCGCGGGCGCCGTGACGAGCTGGAGCGCCCCTCGGTCGCCGTCGGCGTACGACGGAAGATGGCGCGGCAGGCGCTCGGGCTCGTCGGGGTTCGCGATCATGATCTTGCCCGACTTCGTGCGCCAGCGCGGGCCGGGCGGAGGCCGCAGCTCGACGGCGCGGCCCGACGCGAGCTGCTGCGCGAACCCCTCGCCGCGCCACGGCGACGGCTGCGCGAGGAGCAGATCGATGACCTCGTCCGCCGTCATCCGGAACAGCGGCTCCTCGAACCCCATCGCGCGCGCCAGGAGGCGGAACACGTCCCAGTTCGGCTTCGCCTCCCCGACGGGCGGGACGGCGGGGCGCACGCGCTGGACCGTGTACTGACCGTACGAGCGGTACAGGTCGGCGTGCTCGAGCGACGTCGTCGCCGGCAGGACCACGTCCGCGAAGCGCGCGGTGTCCGTGAGGAACCGCTCGTGGACGGCGAGGAAGAGATCCTCCCGCGAGAGCCCGCGGAGGACCGCGTTCTGGTCGGGCGCGACCGACGCCGGGTTCGAGCACCACACGTACATCGCGCGGATGGGCGGATCGGCCAGCTCGGAGAGCGCGCGCCCGAGCTGGTTCATGTTCACGAGGCGCGTGGGCCGCGGCTGCAGGTCCTCGCGCGTGAACGGCGACAGATCGAACGCCTGCGACGAGCCGGTCGAGTGGAAGAAGCCGCCGCCCTTCCTGCCGTACGCACCCAGGACCGCGGCCAGCACGGCCACGGTGCGGACCGTCATCGCGCCGTTCGCGTGGCGCGACGGCCCGCCGCCGATGCGGATGAACGGCGCGCGCGCCCGCCCGAGCGTCCGGGCGAGCTCCTCGATCTCCGCGGCCGGCACACCGGTGCGCGCGCTCACGTCCGCGGGCGCGTACTCGGCGAGCGCACGCGCCCGCAGCTCCGGCCAGCCCTCGGTCTCGGCCGCGAGGAAGGCCTCGTCGGCGAGCCCCTCGCGGGCGAGCACGTGGACGACGGCGAGCGCGAGCGCGGCGTCCGTCCCGGGCCGCACGAGGAGGGTCCGGTCGGCCACGCGCGCGGTGTCGTTCGCGTACGTCTCGACGAGGATCACCTTCGCGCCGCGCCGGCGCGCCTCCTTCACGCGCTGCACGAAGTGGATGTTCGTCGCGACCGCGTTGATGCCCCAGAGGACGACGAGGTCCGAGTCGAGCACCTCGTCCGGGCTCGGCCCGGGCGTCGCGCCCATCACCGCCTTCCACCCCGCGTCCTGCGCCGGCGTGCAGATGGTGCGCTCGAGCCGCGACGCGCCGAGCCGGTGGAAGAAGGCCATGCCGGCGTTCCGCTGCACGAGGCCCATCGATCCGGCGTACGAGTACGGGAGGATGGCCTCGCCGCCGTGCTCCGCGGCGATCTGGCGGAAGCGGCCGGCCACGAGCGCGATGGCCTCGTCCCACGACGCGCGCCGGAAGCGCCCCTCGCCCTTCTTCCCGGTGCGGACGAGCGGGTGCTGGAGCCGGTCGGGCGAGTGCACCGTCCGGTCGTATTCGTTCATCTTGGGGCAGAGCGTCCCCTGGCTGTACGGGTGCTCCGGGTCGCCCCGGACGCGCACCGCGCGTCCCCCCTCGACCTCGACGACGAGGCCGCAGGCGTCCGGGCAGTCGAACGGGCAGACGGAGCGCGCGATCATGCGCGCGTAAGGATAGCGCCGCGGGCCGGGCGGCGCGATCGGCTGTCAGCCGTCAGCGGTCAGCCGTCAGCCTACAGCCTGATGGCTGAGGGCTGACGGCTGATCGCCCGCGAGGAAGCCGAACGCGCGAGTCTAGAACCTGCCCATCGCGATCGGGATCTCCGCCCGGCCGCTCTGGTCGACCCTGCGCACGTCGAGCGTCATCGACTGCCCGTCGCGCACCGCGAGCGGCGCCCGCATCGCGTAGTTGCCGCTCGTGGCGTCCACGATCCCCCAGATGAGGCCGACGCCGAGGCCGATGCCCGCGCCGATCGCGAGCGTCCGCTGCCAGTTGTAGTCGGAGTGGTTCTGGACCCCCATCTCGTAGCCGATCACGGCGCCCCCGACGGCAGCGCCGAGCAGGCCGCCCGAGATGGTGTCGCGGAGCACGGTGCCGGCCGGCGAGCCGTGCCGCCGAACCGTCAAGTCATCCTGGGCGAGCGCGTTCGTCCCGAAGGCGACGAGCGCGATCACCGCGGCGAGAACCTTCGCGATCCTCATGTCCCCTCCCCCATTGGGCCCGGCGGGCTCCTCGACGAGCTTCGGGGCAGACACCCCCTCGCCCTGCCGATGGGTCTCCCCGCGCGGGCCGTCCGCCCAAACGGTGTGGCGCGCGCCGCCCGCGGGCAACGCCGTGGGCGCGTGCTGCCGGGCGCCGAGGAGATGGAGCGCCGCGCGGGCGCTCTACCACGAGGGGGCAGAGAGATCGGGGCCCGGCAACCCGAACAGGTAGCCCTGGAGGAGCGGCGCGCCGAGCGAGAGGAGCGCGTCCCGCTCGCCCGGCGTCTCCACGCCCTCCGCGACAGCGCGGGCGCCGAGGTCGTGCGCGAGGCGGAGGAGGTGTCCGACGATGCGGCAGCGCCCGTCGTCGCGATCGATGCGGCGAACCAGCGACATGTCGAGCTTCACGAAGTCCGGGCGGAGGTCGGCGAGGAGGTCGAGCGAGCTGAAGCCCGCGCCGAGGTCGTCGATCGCGACGCGGAACCCGAGGCGCCGCAGGACGTCGATGCGCTCGCGGAGCTCCGCACGCCGCGCCACCGCCGCGCGCTCGGTGAGCTCGAGCACCACGCGGTGCGCGACGCGCGAGAGCGGTGCGTCGGGCGAGGCGAGGTCCGGATCGAGCAGCTCGTGCGGGTGGAGGTTCACGAAGAGCGCGCTTCCGTCGGGGGCGCCCGGCATCGCCCGCGCCACCGCCCCGCGCACGGCGCGCCCGAGCGGAAACAGCGACCCGAGCGACTCCGCGGCGCCGACGAGCTCCGACGCGCCGGAGAGCAGGCCCGCCCGGCTGCGGACGAGGGCCTCGAACCCGAACACGCGCCGGTCCGCCCAGCTCACGATGGGCTGGAAGGCGACGAAGCTCTGCGAGAGCGCCCGCGCGAACACGGACGGCAGCGGCGCCGAGCTTTGCTCGCGCACGGGAAGCTCGTATCCGATCGCCAGCGCCATCGATTGCTCCTCCCGAAGTCTTCAACACCCACACCTGCGCACCTTCGTCCGACCCGATTGGGGATGAGGGAGAGCTCGTTGACGCCCCCGCGCGCGCGTGGTTTCCGTTCGCCGCGTGCGCGCCCTCGTCACCGGCGCCGCGGGCTTCCTCGGCACCGCGCTCGTGCGCGCCCTCGCGGCGCGCGGCGACTCCGTCCGCGCGCTGGTGCGGGCGCCGACGCCGGCGCTCTCGACGCCCGCCGTCGAGACGGTCCGGGGCGACGCGACCGATCCCGAAGCCGTGCGGCGCGCCGTGCGCGGGTGCGAGGCGGTCTTCCACCTCGCCGGCGTGCGGCGCTCGACGGACCCCGCGGAGTTCCTCCGCGTGAACGCGGGCTCGACCCGCGTCGTCCTCGAGGCGTGCCTCGCGGAGGCGCCCCGCCTCTCCCGCTTCGTGCTCGCGGGCTCGCTCGCGTCCGTGGGGCCGTCGCGGACGCCGCGGCGCGAGGACGAGCCGTTCGCTCCGGCGGAGCCGTACGGTGCGTCGAAGGCGGAGGCCGAGCGGATCGCGCTCGCGCACGCCGATCGGCTGCCGATCGCCATCGCGCGGCCGCCGCGCATCGTCGGCCCGGGCGACCGCGAGAACCTGCTCTTCTTCCGCATCGCGCGGCGCGGGCTCGTCCTGTCGTTCGGCGACCGCCCGCTGTCCTGGATCGACGTGGACGACTGTGCCCGCGGGCTCCTCCTCCTCGCCGACCGGGAGGAGGCGCGCGGCGAGGCGTTCTTCCTCGCGTCCCGCGAGACGATCACCGCGGAGTCGCTCATGGCGGCGATCGCACGGGAGCTCGGGGTGCGCGCGCGGCGCGTCCCCGTGCCGGCGCCGCTGCTCCGCGCCGCCGCCGCGGCCGCAGACCTCGTCTCCGACCTCACGGGCAGGAAACTCCCGCTGAACCGCAAGCTCGCGGCGCAGGTGCTCGCGCCGGGCTGGGTGTGCGATCCGTCGAAGGCCCGCGAGCGCCTCGGGTTCGAGGCTCGCACTCCGCTCGCCGAGTCGATCGCCCGGGCGGCGCGCTGGTACGTCGACCACGGGTGGCTTCGTGCGAGCGCAGGGGCAGCCGGATGAGGCTGCACCGGAGCGAGCGGGGGACCGGGGGCGCGTGGCGCCCCGTTTTCAGGCGTTGCGGTGCAGCCATCGCGCTCCCGGGCAAGATCGTCGTGACGCAGCGCGAAAAGCCCCTCTGCGACCGCTTGCCACCCGGGTACCAGTCGCATAGACCTCCGCCACGATGCCGGAGCCCAGGCGGGCCGCGTTCTTCGACGTGGACGGCACTCTCGTGCGCACGAACATCGTGCACGCGTTCGCCTTCTACGCGATGAACCAGGGCACCATCGCGGGGACGGCCTGGAAGACGGCGAAGACCATCGTCTCGATCCCGCTCTTCTGGGCGACGGACCGGGTGAACCGCAAGGTCTTCAACGAGCTCTTCTACTCGTACTACGAGGGCCAGAGCGAGGACCGGCTCGAGACGCTCGCCGAGGAGCTGTTCGAGGACGTGGTGCGACCCGGCATCTTCAAGGGCACGCCGCGGCTCATCGAGGAGTCGCGGCGCGCGGGGTGCCGCATCGTGCTCGTCACCGGTGCGCTCGACTTCACGGTGCGTCACCTGGCGGAGCACCTGGGCGCCGACGACCTCATCGCGAACCGGATGCGCTTCGTGCAGGGGTTCGCCACCGGGCGCGTCGTCCCTCCCGTCATCGAGGGGGCGCACAAGGCGCTCGTCATCCGCGACTACTGCGTGAAGGAGGGGCTCGCGCTCGAGAAGAGCTTCGCCTACTCCGACTCGTTCTCCGACTACCCGATGCTCGCGGTGGTGGGCCACCCCGCGGCGGTGAACCCCGACGCACGCCTCGCCCGCGTCGCGCGCGCCTACGAGTGGCCCATCCTGCGGACGGTGGAGGGCTGACCGCATGAGCGACCCGAAGTCGCTGCCGCGGTTTTACGAGGCGACGGACCGCATCGTCACGATCGACCGCGACTCGCCTCCGCGCGTGATCTTCTCGGGCGAGGACCTCCTGCTCGAGGACCTGCCGGTCGGCACGCGCGTCATCTATCCGAACCCGCCCATGGAAGGCCTCCCGAACCCGAAGGCCGCCATCCGCTGGGCGCTCAACCACCCCGAGGGCTGCGATCCGCTCCACGCGATGCTCCGCCCCGGGATGAAGGTCACCATCGCGCTCGACGACATCTCGCTGCCGCTGCCGCCGATGCGGACGCCGGACGTGCGCCAGCAGGTGCTCGAGGTCCTGCTCCCGCTCCTCGAGGACTCCGGCGTCGACGACGTGCACCTCGTCGTCGCCATCGCGCTGCACCGCCGCATGACCGAGGCGGAGCTGAAGCGCATGGTGGGCGAGAAGATCTTCGACGCGTTCTACCCGGACCGCTACTACAACCACGACGCCGAGGACCCGGACGGCCTCGTCTCCCTCGGCGAGACGGAGCACGGCGAGAAGGTGATCGTGAACCGCCGGGCCGCCGAGTCGGACCTCCTCGTCTACGTGAACCTGAACCTCGTCCCCATGGACGGCGGCCACAAGTCGGTCGGCACGGGGCTCACGAACTACGAGGGCGTGAAGGCGCACCACACGCCGCTCCACATCCGCAAGAGCCACTCGTACATGGACCCCGAGCGCTCGGAGATGCACCGTTCGGTGGATCGCATCGGCCGGCACATCGATCGGCACCTGAACGTCTTCCACGTCGAGACCACCATCAACAACCGCATGTTCGACGGGCCGCTCGAGTTCCTCATGAAGAAGGAGGAGGACTACGGCGACGGCGACCGGCTGAAGCTCGCCGCGATGCGCACGGCGCTGAAGAACATGCCGGCGGTCGCGAAGCGCAAGATGTTCCAGGCGGTGCCCGCCGCGTACGAGGTCATCGCGGTCGCGGCGGGGCGCACCGAGCCCACGCACGCGAAGATCCTCGCGAAGAGCTGGGAGCAGTACGCCGTGGACGTGGACTTCCAGGCGGACGTCCTCGTCTACGGCATCCCGTACGTCTCGCCGTACAACGTGAACTCGATCCTGAACCCGCTCCTCGTGCAGGTGATGGCGTGCGGGTACTTCTTCAACTTCTTCCGAGGGAAGCCGCTCGTGAAGAAGGGCGGGACGCTCGTGGTCACGCACCCCTGCTCGGACGTCTTCGATCCGGAGCACCACCCGAGCTACATCGAGTTCTTCCACCGCCTCCTGCCGGAGACGCGCGACGCGCTCGTGCTCGAGCAGAAGTACGAGCGCGAGCTCGCCGAGAACCCGACGTACGTGCACATGTACCGGACCGGCCACGCGTACCACGGGTCCCACCCGTTCTTCA
>DASSQM010000101.1:0-3776 GCA_035702465.1 Anaeromyxobacter sp.
TCGGGACGCTCATCCACCCGGGCCCGAACGTCGGGATGGGGAAGGACTTCACGCTCTTCGCGCTCGTCGACGGAAAGGTGAAGTACACGCGCACGCGCGGCGACCGCCGGGTGGTGTCGATCGTCCCCGAGGCCTAGCAGCCGGAGCGAGAGCGCAGGTTGCGAGCGCCGCGGGCCGGAAGGTTCGCGGCGCTCCCGTTTCGAGCGGCGAGCGCAGGGGCAAAGTGACGCTCGGCTCACAGGAACCGGGGGGCCGCCGTGAAGTTCGTCGACGAGGTCCAGATCCACGTGAAGGCAGGCGACGGCGGGAACGGCGCCGTCGCGTGGCGGCGGGAGAAGTACGTCCCGCGCGGCGGGCCGGCGGGCGGCGATGGGGGGAACGGCGGCGACGTCGTGCTCGTGGTCGACCCGCAGCTCTCGACGCTGCTCGACTACCGCTACGTCCGCGAGCACCGCGCGAAGAGCGGCGGGCACGGCATGGGCTCGGACATGAACGGGCAGGACGGCGAGGACCTCGAGCTGCGCGTGCCGCCCGGCACCGTCGTGAAGGACGTCGCGACCGGCGAGGCGCTCGCCGATCTCGACGAGGCGGGCCAGCGGTTCGTCGCGGCGAAGGGCGGCCGCGGCGGGCTCGGCAACATGAACTTCGCGACCGCGACGAACCAGGCGCCGCGGTTCGCGCAGGACGGCACGCCCGGCGAGGAGCGGGAGCTCGTCCTCGAGCTGAAGCTCCTCGCGGACGTCGGCATCGTCGGGTACCCGAACGCCGGGAAGTCGACGCTCATCAGCCGCATCTCCCGCGCCCGGCCCAAGATCGCCGACTACCCGTTCACGACGCTGGTGCCGAACCTCGGCGTCGTGTCCTGGCGCCGCGAGAAAAGCTTCGTCGTGGCCGACATCCCCGGGCTCATCGAGGGCGCGCACGAGGGCGCCGGCCTGGGCCACCAGTTCCTCCGCCACGTGGAGCGCTGCCGCGTCCTCGTCCACCTCGTCGACGGCGCGAGCGGGGATCCGGCGCGCGCGCCGAAGGCGGACCTCGAGGCGATCGACAGGGAGCTCGCGCTCCACTCGCCGGCGCTCGCGAGAAAGCCGCAGATCATCGCGGTGACGAAGGTCGACGTTCCGGAGGCCCGCGCCGCGGGCGAGAAGCTCGCGAAGACGCTCGGCCGGCGAAAGAAGCCGGTGAAGGTGCACCTCGTCTCGGCCGTCACCGGCGAGGGCCTGCCGCAGCTGCTCGACGCGGTCGCGCGGGTCCTCTTCAAGGAGGCGGCGCCCAGGCCCGAGGGCCGCGGGCGCCGCCTGGCGAAGCCTCGCGCCGCGAAGCGCGCCGGAGCGTAGCGCCGCTACGCCGCGGAGCCATTCCCGGGGCCGGGGCCGGGCACCGGCAGCGGGTCGATCGCCTCCATCACGCGCGCCACCATCTTGTTACAGCGCGGCGCGAGGAACTGGAACGCCTCCGGCGCGGCGCCGTCGACCATCTCGGTGAGCGACTCGCGGAGCATGGCGCGGGCGCGGTGCAGCCGGACCTTCGCCGCCTCCTCGCCGATGCCGAGGGCCGAGGCGGTGTCCGCGGTGGACAGCCCCTCGATGTCGCGCAGCATGAACACGGACCGGTAGTGCGAGGGGAGCTGATCCACGGCGCGCTCCACGAGCCGTACGGCCTCGCGGGAACCGGCCCGCTCCTCTGGGTCGTCGGCGCGTGGATCCATGGTCTCTTCCTCCGCCTCGTCGGGCACCGCGGTGAGGGGCGTGCGGCGGCGGAGCCGCTGCAAGGCCTCGTTCGCCGCGATGCGAACGAGCCAGGTGGAGAAGGCGGAGTTCCCCGCGAACTCGCCCAGATGCAGGTAGACCTGCAGCCAGGCCTGCTGCATCGCGTCTTCCACCTCACCCTCGTTGCGCAGGATGGAGCGCACGGTCCGGTAGACGCGCTGGTCGTGGCGCCTCACGAGCACCTCGAACAGCGCCTTCTCTCCAGCCCGCACGCGACGGACGACCTCGTCATCTCCGAGGGACGCGCTGCTTGCGATCTGGGTCGACGGGATCACGTGGACCTCCTGGCTCGAACTTGGATGCGGGTGGTCGATCGAAGGTTACCGGAACGTCGGGATCGCGGTCGGAGGTGTCGCGGCCCGGGCGTCCCGATCGGTCCCTAAGTTCCGCGCGCGCGCGGAACAAGCGAAAAAAGGACGGCCGGCGGCGATCGGACTGGCGCGCCCCGACGTCTGGTACGAGGAGTCCCGCAGCCGAGGGACGCGACACGGCGCGGCGCGGCGCGGCGCGGGCCGACCTCCACGGCGCGCTGGACGAACGCCGGAGCGAGGCCATCCGCACGCCTGATTGGGGCTCAAAGCAGTTTGCGCGAACCGCCGCCGGGCGAGCGAGCATCGAATGCCCGATTTCGAAGCTCACTCTCAGGAGAAGACCACCATGGACAGCAGGAAGCTCGGATTCGGCATGGCGGCCGCCGCGGCCGTCGTCATGATCGCAGGCGCGGGTTGCTCGCGGACCCGCGCGGACGCGCAGGTCGAGGCGCTCGGCGCCGACGACGGCGCGCGCGCGGCGGCGAAGATGGCGCGAGAGGGCCGCGACACGTTCCGCAACGACACGTTCGGCGATCAGGCCTTCTGGGGCGGCGTGCTCCGCCTCCACGAGGCCATCGAGGGGGCCGCGAACGGCGGCGTCGGCCCCGGCGTGAGCCCCGCGACCGCCCTCGCCGTCGGCCTCAAGGTCGACGTCGACGCGCTCCCCCAGCCCGTGAAGAAGGCGATCGCCGCGGGTCAGGTCGACCTGAACAGCCCGAACACGACGCTCGCGCTGCTCCAGCTCGACTCGGTCCTCGGCGTGAAGGGCTTCTTCGATCCGAACGGCAAGCTCACCTCGATGGGCATCACCTGCGCGCTCTGCCACTCCACGGTCGACAACTCCTTCGCGCCGGGGATCGGCCACCGCCTCGACGGCTGGGCGAACCGCGACCTCAACGTCGGCGCGATCGTCAGCCTCGCCCCGAACCTCCAGCCGGTCGCGGACCTGCTCAGCCTCGGCGGCACGCCGATCGACGTCCCGACGCTCAAGACGGTCCTCGGCCTGTGGGGCCCCGGCAAGTTCGACGCCGAGGTCTTCCTCGACGAGAAGGCCATCAACCCCGTCACCGGCAACGTCGCCGCGACGCTCATCCCGCCCGCGTACGGCCTCGCCGGCGTGAACCTCCACACCTGGACCGGCTGGGGCTCGGTCACGCACTGGAACGCGTTCGTGGCGAACCTCGAGATGCACGGCCAGGGCACGTTCGTGGACGCGCGCCTCAACAACCCGGCGCAGTTCCCGATCGCCACGGCGGCGCACTTCTACGACGTGCGGCCGCAGGGCCAGGACCTCATCACCTCGAAGCTCCCGGCGCTGCACGTCTACCAGCTCACGCTCGACGCGCCGAAGGCCCCCGAGGGCAGCTTCGACGAGGCGGCCGCGAAGCGCGGGCAGGCGGTGTTCAACGGACAGGCGAAGTGCGCGACCTGCCACGTGGCGCCCATCTTCACCGAGCCGGGCTGGAACATGCACAAGGCGGAGGAGATCGGCATCGAGTCGTTCCAGGCCGACCGCGCGCCGGACCACGCCTACCGCACCGCGCCGCTGCGCGGCCTGTGGGCCCACCAGAAGGGCGGCTTCTACCACGACGGCCGCTTCGCCACCCTGATGGACGTGGTGAATCATTACGATGGCCTGCTCAAACTCGGGTTGACCCAGGCGGAGAAGGATGAGCTGGTCGAGTATTTGAAGTCG